>CAYHTW010000002.1:0-128868 GCA_964360065.1 uncultured Candidatus Saccharibacteria bacterium | reverse complement strand
GCTAGAGATCGTTGTCGTGTCAATCGTCAACGCAGCCGAGACTGTGCCGATACTGAAGAGAGAAACTACTAGGGCTAGAAGAACTGATGTACTAAATTTTAGTAACTTATTTTTTATTTGCATTGTTAGTTAATTGTAACAAACTAGTTACTAAATATACTAACTGTGGATAAGACGACCTGGGATTGCTCGCTATATTAGCGGCAAATTACTACTTTTTATTTAGAGTTTTGGCTACCTGGCTGTCGGCGCTAACTGGGGCGGTAAAGATTACCTGGTCATTATTCAGATAGATTCTCTCTGGTGACCATAGGGACTCTTTAAGCGGCGCAAGCTGGAAAGTCTTTTTCGCGGGATCCTTGGAGTCAGTCGCTACTTGCAAAATATAAGAATCCGTTAGGACGAGTTTAGGGAAAGTGGAAAGATGGCCAACATATATTTCTCCAGTTGTAAGATAGACAACGGAATAGGGTTTACTAAAGGCGCTGTTAAAAGCGCTACGCAAAGCATCTGGCTTAGATACTGACAAAGTGGCGATAAAGATTGACCCACCGACCACAACCAACGCTAATACTAAAAGTATGATTTTTATTTTTTTAGACATAATGTTTTTATTTTGACTTTTATTTTTTCTTGCCCAATTATTAAACCAAGATAACTTGAATTAATCAAATCGCAGTTTTGCTAGCTGGGTATGAAAAAATTATAGCATATCATTAATAGACAACAATACCTAAGTTATCTACAAGCAAAAAACCCGCTTGAGCGGGTTTTTTGTTAATCAAGTTTAGTTATAAACCTAATAATGAGTTGATTTTGGCACGAGTCTTTGGACCTACATTGCCGTAACCTACATCACTCGTACTGGTAACAATTCCCTGCTTAATCTGGAATCTGCCAACAGCGGCCTTGGTTAAGTTGCCGAAGTAACCAGTAACAAGCCCTTCGGGATAGACATCCGCGCCTTGTGACTTCAAGAAGTTCTGCAGGGCGGTAACATCATTCCCTTTGGAATTAGGAGCAATGCTTACTTTGTAAGAACCAGCTGGAGGCACTGATGCGTCTGTTGATGGAGTGACTGGTGTTGCGAGAGTTGCAGCTTTCTGTTGTGCCTGCAACGCTGCTAAGTTTC
The DNA here is from genome assembly GCA_964360065.1 of uncultured Candidatus Saccharibacteria bacterium. Taxonomy (GTDB): domain Bacteria; phylum Patescibacteriota; class Minisyncoccia; order UBA6257; family Colwellbacteraceae; genus 2-12-FULL-43-11. The sequence goes on along the minus strand of CAYHTW010000002.1, from coordinate 127,736 downwards.
CTAGTAAGACAGTTAGGTTAGCCTGCATTTCCACAGTTGTTTTGGCCGACGGGTATGGTAAAGCTTTCAAGACGGCTGGAGTTACAGGGGTCGCTGGAACCGCAGGAGTTGTAGTCGGTACTGCTGAAGTTACTGGAACTACGGGGGTGACAGTAGTGGTCGCGGCAGGAGTTGATACCGCTGCGTATCCGCCACCTCCACCACCACTGCTGCTACCACCACCACCAGAACTTGCAGTGTTTAGAGTCGTACCCGAAGAGTATTCAGTCGCTGCTGATTCATTTCCCGTACTCACCGAAGAGATCTTGTAGTAATAAGCGGTGTATGCGCTAAGACCTGTATCGGTGTAGGTAACTGTTGATCCGCTAGAAACTGTTGGTTCCGAACCCAAACGGGCATAAGTGCCACTCGTTGTAGCACTTCTATATATATCGTAACCACTCGCCCCGGATACCAAAGTCCAACTAAGCAGTAGTGTACTCGATGTTGCACCTCCAACCGTGAATCCGGTCGGGGTTGCCGTAGCTGTTGGATTGGTAGGCACCAATGGAGCAAAATCAGAGAAGTGAGACACGGTAGCCGTGAGTGTATTCGCGGTTGTGTCCACTGTGGTAGGCAGGGTGTCGTAGTTTGAGGTAGCCTCGTTCCAAACACCGATTACCAAACTTGTTTCGGCAATACCACTTGGGATATCGCTTTCCGTGTAAGGAATAACCACTGTCACAGCATCACTCAAGGTCTTAATCAGGGCGCCAGCAGCATCTACCGCCGAGATTGATACCGCGTTCTTCTTTAAGATGGAACCAGTCGGTGGGTTAGGCATAGCAGTATTAATTTGGGTTTTAACAGTGCTGGCGTTTGCGCCGGTACCCAAAGCGTTCGCTGGAATATTCAACTTGAAACCAGCGCCGATGTTTGTATTAGTGAAGAAACCACCAGAACTCGGAGTAACTGTCTCCTGTTTTTCGGCCTGCACTGTGAAACCAGATATGGCGCTTAGAGCAACGTCTTGGCCACTCACGTTTGTTGCGCCAACAGCGACTAAGAGCGGGCCACCATCGTAACCCTGGCTGTGAGCCCGGACTGTCCAGTTCCCAGCGTTAACCGCGAGAGTATAATTGCCATTCGCATCAGTTTGATCAACTGTAAACCCTCCTGCTCCATCAGTCGCGTCCACAAAGGCGCCACTTACGCCCACAGCATCAAGAGTAGCCTTACCGGTAATAGAAAGTGTTGCGGCCGAGAGAGCAATCGTGCCAACCGAAATAGTAGCGCCCGCGACCGTAACTCCTGTTTCAGTAGGAGATTTATATCCCGGTTTGTCGACACGAACCTTATAAGTACCGTTTGGAACGCTGATAGAAAACGTACCGTTAGAGGCAGTCTGTCCACCAACATGAATAATATTTGTCTGACCGGTAGACGTACCAGTAACAGATACCCAAGCGCCGCTTAAAGCAACCCCACCACCAGTAGCTGTGCCAGTCACCGCGAATGTCGCGCCAGCCGCAGCCGTGTAAGTAATAGTCTGTGTGGTACTAACGCTTAAGGTTGAACCAAGCATTCCGTACGAAGGATGTCCCGCGCGCACAGTGTAGGTTCCTGGTGAGAGCGTTAACACATAGACAGCATTCGCCCCAGAAGTCGTATAACTATTCGTACCATTGCCCCGGCCGTTCGTGTCCCTTGCGTCCACAAACGCGCCAGTAATCCCACTTGTGCCATTCGTAACGTTCACTGTAACGGTAATTGGAGCCGCTAACGAACAATTATTTCCGGAACTCGTGGCACCAGATGTCACCGTGACACCCGTAAGTGGAGTAGCTTCACCCACGCCCGGGAAATAACAATTAATCGTATAACCGGTGCCTGCGGGAACTTTCAAAGTGTAATTACCGCTTACATCCGTAATAGCCATGTTGCCTCCATTAGCACCATCTGCGCGTACCATAACTCCTTGTTGAGCTACGGTCGCTTTAGTAGCCTGACCAGTAATCGTACCAACGCTCAAAGTCGCCGCCGAGAAGTCCTGACCCGTCAAGCTGGTACCAGCAACAACAGTAACGGTTTTAGTACCTAACCTTCCAAACCCCGGAGCATAAGCTTCTATCACCCATGTGCCAGCGGTTACATAAAGAGTATAAGCACCGTTAGCATCAGTCGGGCCGCCAACAAAGTTGCCAGAATCACCGCCTAAACTTGTCGTATTGGTAGTGGATGTTACCCTTCTGCCACCTACGCCAGCGTAAGCAACGGCGTTCCCCGCATCATCAGTCACCTTGCCGCTAATCGTAAGGCTAGTTGAGGCATCAATTACAAAGGCCAGTGTCGCAGGAGTATTAACTGTGGCAACTGTAATCTGCTTTTCTTGGACATTAGGCATACCGGGCTTAAAGACGCCAACAAGATACACTCCAGGAGTTACACGTAAGCTAAAGTTGCCCTGGGTATCAGTTTCTCCACCCGTGCCGAAACCTGTGTTAGTACCATCACTAGAAGTCTGAACCGGCCTGGCAAAAACCTGGGCTTTATTTATCCCGACTCCGGCAGAATCCTTCACTGTGCCAGCGATAGTTTTATCAGTCGCGGTAAGGGCAAAGTTCTTGCCCGTCACGTTAGCGGCCGCGACAGCCACTTCAATCATCGGAGGAGGCATAAAGGTGAAAGTTGGCGGCGGAGGCATGGCTGATCCTGGTTGCATAAAGGTCCTAGGCATAGAAGGCGAAACTCCCACTCGATAGGTGGTACTCGCCTGCGCCGGCAAGCTGTAAGCCACGCTCCCACCTGCGCCAGTGTCTACTGTGACCGATGTGTAGCCATTGAAGCCGCTCGCAAATACATCAACTTTGGTATTTATAGGACCCGTGATCGTACCTGCAATGGTGTGAGGAGCCGCTCTTAAACCGAAGCTCTTTGCGGTGTTGCCTGAAATTGACAGCGGTTGATGCGCGGAATTGAAGGAAAACCCTCCCGCGGTAACGCTTGACGGTTCAATACCAACCATATAGTCAGTCCCATTTACAAGGCTTGGGAATGTAGCCACACCGTTTACATCAGTGGTTCCACTTTGGCCACCGACAGCCATACTAAAGAGGAAAACTGTGGCGCTTGCGATTCCCGGCTCGGTACCACTCTTAATACCATCTCCTGCGGTAACGCCACCCTCGCCATTATCGTTAAATACAGTAACAGTAAGAGTATTCGTTCCCGCCTGACCTAGAAAGAAGAAACTTGAGGTTTGCGTTTCTAGGATGACATTGGCCGCGGTTTTCGTCTTAATGTCTACTGTATAGCCAGCGCTATTAGGAACAGTTGAGTTTACAATTGTCTTTAGGTCAAAACGCAAGAAAGTATTGGCCCCTGTTTCCGCGCCGCCGGTAACTATCGTGATAGTTCTAGCTGAAATATTAACAGCAGTTGAGGCAATAGTAACAACACCGGTAGCCGGTCCATTAATATCACTATTAGCCGGACTCTCCGTGACAGCAGTCATAGCCGCGGCGTTTGTTACATCAAACCCCGTGGGGAAAGTAAGCACAATTGAGGCACCCAAAGGAATGGATGTAGTAACCGGCATTTCCACGAAGTAACCAGAAGTTGCCCCAGCTAATCGGTTCATAGGACTAACTCGAATCGGGCTCATGCCCATCATACCTCCGGTTTGCATCATGCCGCCGCCGGGACCAAGAAGGCCTCCGGTCATAGTGGAACTCGCGACTGTGGCTTGGGAAACATTAGCACTTGAGACTGTTTCCATACTATTACCAGCCAAGTCTTGCATAATGTTACTAGCCGTTATTTTGAACAAAGCCCCATTCTGTAATGATAGCCCGGTGATCCTTGCCGTCATCGTTGGACCATCATAGGTTACGGTTTTCCCACCCAGGGAAATTGAAGTTCCAACGGGACTCTCTAATGTGTAGTTAGCAATATTATCAGCCGCAGCCGGTCCGCCGCCGGATTTAATTGGTTCTGAAAAAGTTACAGCTACACCGAAATTGTCGGCATTCGCGGATTGAACCGTAGGTTTTACAGTCTCGTTAGCCGTATTTGCCGTGGTAAAACTAAAGACATAAGCGGACGAACTCCCCGCGATCGTTACCGCGTTAGCCACGCCACCATTACCCGCTAAGCCATTACCAGAAAGGTCCGTAACCGCCGTACCCACCGTTACTGTATAAGCGGTGTTTTGCGCTAACGGAATATTTGGCGCAAAGTGCGCGGCGCGTTGCTGAGCATTATAAGTAACGGTCCCTGTAATGCTGTTATTGATTGTTATCGTGGTGCCGCTAATGGTCGCCGCGTTCATATCTTCCGAAAAACCGATACTAATATCTCCCACTGGACGCACAACGCCTGTTGCTCCAGGAGACGGGAAAACTCCCGTAATTGTTGGTCTCGCCGTGTCAGCCGCGCCGGAGGCAGTCGTGAAGAATAATTGATACGGCGACACAAACGTGCCAGTACTGCTAGTCGTACTACCAAAAATTTTAACTATAAAACTCGTAGCCGCAGTGAGAACGGCGCTGGGAGTAACAGTTACAGTATTGGTGACAGAATCGTAGCCGTTCGCGGCCGTAACAGCGACGCCAGGAGCGCCATTAACATTGGTGAAAAGTCCTATATTAGAACTGGAGAGTACTGACCCTCCGCCTGTGTTAGCCATCGGCACCGAAAACTGCAGCGAGATCGGCACGCCGATCGGGAAAGTCACACTTCCTCCTTGTGGAGTCGAAGATTGAACAAACGGAGGCGTGGTAACGGTACCGGTGTTTGAACCAGTCGTAAAGCTGATAGTTGCTGGGGCGGCCAATGGGTTTCCCGCGGAGTCCTTGACACCAACTCCCGCGGTTGCTACATAAGTCACCGAAGGACTAAGGTTCGTCGAAGCATTGTCAAAACGTAAACCAGCAGCCGAAGCGCCGGTCGCGCCCGCGCTAACCATATGGAAGTTATAGTTACCGTTATTTGACGCATTCAAGGTGGTTTTCGCCATCACGATATCGCCGAAGGACAGAGCGGTAGTGGTATCGGTCACCGCGCCGGTTGCGGCGGCAGAAAGTTTGCTAACCTGGGTTGAAGGGGTAAAAGTAACGGGCACCGTACAAGTAGCGCCGCAATCAAGACGTAGAACGCTCGGCACCGTGCCGGAGATGGTCTCGCCAGTTGTTACTGTATGCCACGCATACTGATTCAGATTGTCAGCACCTGCGGTAACTTTGGCGAAAACGAGGTCTCCCGCCACAAAGGTCATGGAGGAGAGTTGGCTACTTACGTTTACTGTCGTAGTCGCGGTAGGAGTAATACGAGATATCCTTGAGCTGGGCGTAGTAACAAAGGTTGGAGCCGCAGCTGTTACGCTATCAAAACGAAGCGCCGCATCGTTCACGGCAGTGCCAGCAGTTACAATATGCCAGTTATAACGCATATCGGTCGGATTAGCCGAAACATTCGCGACAACAATATCCCCCACCACGAGAGTAGTAGCTGACCCTTGAAGACCAGTTGCCGCTATAGTACCGAACTTAGTGATTTGTTGGCCTTGGAATAGATTGAAATCGTTAACGCCAAACGTGCCAGAGGCCAGCGTAGCATTCGTAATCACTCCCACATCCATCGGGAAAGTATCTTTTTGAAAGAAAACTATATCGCCAAGTGTCGGAGCTACATAAGCTCCTTGTGGATTAATGGCATTCGTGCCTGACATATGATAAAAAGCGGTTGATGTGTTTAGTGCCTTAGAAAAAGAAGTTCCTGTAGTGTATGTTGGCGCGTTTGAAGTTGTAAGATCAAAACCATCAGGGAAAGGCTTGATACCCGCGCCTACCGGACTGCCTCCGCTTGTAAAAGTGATGTTAGCAGGTATAAGAGTTGACTGGTCAAGGCTTTCCGAAAAACCCATGTGTACGAACGTGCTCACGGGAACATTGGTTGAACCGGTCGCCGGACCAGTCATACTAACGTTAAGAGTCGGGGCAACTGTATCAGTAGTTAAAGCCTGAACTGAACCAGCGGCAAGAGCTGAACTGGTAATCAAGCCTGCGCCAGCGCCGCCAACTGTGACAGCTGTGTTCGCGGCCATAGTAACTTTAAAAGCATGGGCATTACCCGCGCCTGCGGAAGTTGCGGCGGTTACTATATACCAAGATGCGGCAGCTCCCAATGGGGGTTCAACAACAGTAATGTTAGTCGCCGAACCAACATTCACTGTTGTTTGAGTTCCGACTAGAGTATCGCCGCCGTCAAAAATACCGTCCGCCGATTTAAATACTTTCAAACTGGCGAAATCACCCGAAACAGTCGGACCGGCCGTACTTTCAACGGTAACCGTTACCTGCGTAACTGTGTTATCGGCCGAATTGCCAGTAAGCTGAAATTTTATGACTGGAGTTTCAACAGAAGACGCTTTGATGGTCTGACCCATTACAGCCATACCAGCCGGAGCAGTTGTTTGCGAAACGGCTGCTCTCGTGATCTCCGGAATAAAAAATCCTGCGCCTATTGACCACAAAACCACAGCTAAGGCTGTGAATATAATTAACGACTTATTTATAATATTAATATTCGCCGACGTGAAAATTTTTCTCGTCATAATTATTTTTTAAATTAACGAAATTAACTCGGCATCCGACAATGCCCTATTACTAAATATAGTAACATACTGTTGCAAGTATGATAATGAAAGTTATCAACAGCCCCGCCTAGCGGTAGGCAGGCTTCGCAGAGCTCGGAATAACTAACACTTAATGTCTTGCGATGGCCTTAACCGCCTACTGCATCAATAATGCGATAAACCGCCCTTTTGGAAGGGGCGATTTTTGCAGATTATTACTTTCCATCGGTTTCATTAATGAAACCGTCTAATAGCTAGTACTAGACAATTAAACCTCAAGATAAATCTAAATAATACTCCTCGCTCCCTTGTAATAACCTAAAAGCGGTTTTTGTCTCCGCCTTTTATGATCCGCGTCCCCGGAGTAAACTCTCTTTCTGCCTGGATTGCGTCCATAACCTCTTTTCGCAAGCATATCCCGAACTTTGCTTATCGTCAGACGGGAGATACTCAAAGATTCCTCTATTTCTCTATATTTGAGCTTTCTCTCCAACATATCCGCCACGGTTATTCTCCTTAAAATCATTTCTTTCTCGTCTTTAGTAAGAATCTTGCCAAAAAACTTATCTAAGTCAGCAGTAGTTTTAACCATCTTTATTTCATCTAATAATCTCTCCAACGACTGTTTCCTTAAAACCACAGTTAGTTTTTTATTTGATACTTTCATAATATATAAATTATACCACCTTGGTTTCATTAATAGAACTGTCTTCTAGATGACAATGTTGAACAAGCTCAAATGACGAACATCAACCGCCCTTTTGGAAGGGGCGATTTTTGCAGATTATTACTTTCCATCGGTTTCATTAATGAAACCGTACAATAGAGAGCCTAAACGACAATAAAAATAACAAACAAAAAACTCAAAAAATGAGCATCAATTCAACATCAATTCGTTGGTTTCATTAATGAAACCGGCTCGCATTATAACTTTTAATAAGTAGTATGCAAAATGGTTCGGCTATGCTCTTTCGAGAAACTTCAGGACAAGTCACCACAAGACAGAACTAAAACAAAAACCGCCCTTTTGGAAGGGGCGATTTTTGCAGATTATTACTTTCCATCGGTTTCATTAATGAAACCGTGCCACATTTAAGTTTAAATTACAAACCTAATGGATTCGATATGACTCACCACAAGAGGGCTTATAGGCCAAGTAGTGAATTTATCTTGGCTCTAGTTTTTGGACCTACATTGCCGTAGCCGGTAACTCCGGGGGCGGCAATTCCATATTTCTCTTGGAATTTCTGTACAGCTTGGGTTGTAAGCGAGCCGTAGTAACCAGTTACCAAACCTTCAGGATAGATATCCTTTCCTTGTAATTTCAAGAAGTTCTGTAGGGCAGTAACATCGCTCCCTTTTGAGCCTGGAACAATACTTACCTTATATGAACCTGCTGAAGGGATACTGCTTCCTACAGACGGGGTGGCCGGGGTTGCAGGGGTGGCAGCTTTCTGGGATGCCTGTAATGCCGCCAAGTTTTGAAGCAAGACAGCTAAGTTAGCCTGCATCTCCGCGGTTGTTTTAGCTACCGGATACGGCAAAGCTTTCAAGACAACCGGAACCACTGGAGCCACTGGTGTAGCAGGAGTTGCTGGAGTTGCAGGAATAGCCGCCACGCCAGTCGTCAAAGTAATAGTGTCTGAAACAGCGGTTGAGACATTCATAGCATCGTCCCTGAACTTCGCGTAAACAGTTTTTACTCCGTCTCCTGTGGTTAGTGTCCAATTCTTGGATGTGGAATACGCAAGCCAAGTACCCCCAGTGAAGGCCGAGTCGTTGGAGATCATCACGTCTGACGCGCCTACCGCAGATAAGGTCAAAGTAACAGCTGTAGTAGAAGTAGTTACAGCGGCGCTATTAATTACAATGGAAGTGCTCGTAGGCGGAGTTGTATCAGTGATCGGTCCACCACCACCGCCTCCACTGCTGGTACCGCCACTACTTGAAACAGTACAAACAGCAGTAATATCAGGAGTAACTACCACGGTTATAGAACCAGTAAGCGCAAGACTATTCTGCGAAGCAGTACACTGTTGGCTTACAACCTGGTCGTTATTCAAGAGGAACTTGTCGGAAGAAACCAGCGTGAAAGTGCTTGATGCTGGAACTGTTACTGTAAGACTACTCGCGCCCACAGTCATAGAAGTGGCCTCCGATGCCGCGCTAATGGTGTAGTTAGTCGCGCCAATCGTTACGGTTGTAGCAACGCTGAAATTAATGTCTGCTGCCATCGCGGCTTGAGCTCCGAGTACGAGACCTAGAACCAACGCAATTGATGAACCTAATTTTATTTTATTTTTTGTCATTATTGTTTTCGTTTTTTTGTCCCCACCTTACCCGCCAGTCCGTAGACTGGCGAGACGAATCCGACCTTTTTACGAGAACAAAATGGGGTGGAATTTAAAGTTGGTTAAGATTTATTCAACGCAGATGTAGCTTACTGTCTTGGCATCGGCAACCCAAGCGGCCGCAGGGGTTATAGTCAAAGTGGTCGTTGAAGTTGCTATAGCTGGCTTGATTGTAGCTGTAGAGAAATCTAACGCTGCGGCGGCATTAGATGGCGTAACTACGCATATAGGTGCCGCTGCATACGCTTTGTTAAAGGTCAATGTAATTACCGACGCAGCTGCGGTCGGAGTGAAGGTCATTAATCCCTTCATATCAGTACAAGTAGTACAACCATTTGTAGTAACAGCACCAGTTACAACCGGAGCAACAGTCTGAGTTGAAGCCAAGTGAGATGCCGCACCCGCAGCACTACCCGAGATAACAACTTTACCGGTTGCAATACCTACTGCATCAGTGGCTCCATTTTTACCAATGTTCAAAGTGATGTTACCACCTGCGCCTGCAGTAGTAGTTCCCATATCACCAGACCGGATAGTAATTGCGCCAGGCGCACCAGAAGCTGTGCCGCCGTTTATAGCTCCACCATTACCAGCAGTTAGGGTGATTGCTCCTCCGATACCACCCGTACCAGAAGTCAAATTAGCAATACCTCCATTGCCAGCAAGAAGAGCTAATACGCCACCATCGCCTGAAGTAGTTGAAGCAGCACCGGCAGAACCAGCGCCGGTTGTCACTAAAATTGTGCCACCAGTTCTCGCGGCAGCGGAAGCTGTTCCAGCCGCGCCACCTGTAATCGCCACATTACCACCAATAGCGTCAGTGCCTGCCGCGCCACCTTGTATAGTTATAGCGCCAGGAGCGCCTGTCGTAATGCCAGCGCCCGATTTAATGGCCACTGTTCCAGATCCAAATGTTGCTCCAACGCCAGCTGCGCTTTCAAATCGCATTGCTCCAGAAGCTCCAGCAGTTCCTGATAGTCCTGATAGTATGGTTACAACTCCGCTTGTGCCAGTAGTTGATGCGCCACCGGTAATAACCACCCCGCCACCAGCGCCAGTTGCGCCTGCGGCGCCGCCGGTTACGTTTACTGCGCCACCGTTGCCAGATCCAACTCCAGTGGCGGCAGAAACAGTCAGAGCGCCACCAACAGTATTAGCTGTTGTTGAAGTCACAACGCTCAGAGTATGGTCAACTTCCTTGGCAAATGAAGCTGTCGTAGCATTCAAGTTAATGTTGCCTGAACCGGCAGCCAGAGTAAGAGTGGTTGTGCCGGTATTGGTACCAATGCTGGTTGTGCTTCCAACCGCGCCAGTACCGATACTGATGACATCTACGGCAGTGCCGCCCGTACCAATGTTAATCGTATCGATTCCTGTACCAGTGCCTACGGCGATAGTATTACCGCCATTGCCATTTGCAACATTGACGGTTGAAACTCCGGCACCTGCCCCGATCGCTACTATCTGCGTGCCGGACGAGGAACCGACTGTGATTGTGCCGGTGCCATCTGATTTACCAATAGTGATGACGTTAGCAGCTGCTCCTGGGTCCAAAAGAATGGTTCCCCGAATAGTGGTGTTGCCAGTTTGAGCAGCGCTTCCAACCGTGACAGCAGAGGTAGCCGCGCCAGCTGTTCCAATGTTTGTAGTAGAAACACCTGTGGTAGAAGCAATCGCAACTGTCTGCGCTCCAGTACCACGGCCGAAGGTCAATGTGCCAGTATTAAGAGCCGTGCCTCCAACAGAAACTGTGCCGCCAATCATACCTGCGCCAATAGATAGAGAACCTTCTGCTTGCACATTGGCGATGGCGTGAACACCAGCGCCGGCACCATTACCGATAAGGACGTTCTGTATGCCTGATGAAGAACCGAGAGTGATTGCTCCGGTGCCAGTAGCCAAACCTACACCAATAGTCCCAGCGGTAAGAGACGTGGTAAGCACCGCGTTACCATCGCTTGAAACTGTTGTTGCGTTAAGCGTCAATGCGGCAGAAGCCGATTGAACGCCAACTACAGAAACCATCAAGGCAAGAAGCCCTGATATAATACTAAGTTTTGTTAAATTATTTTTTATTTGTGTCATTTTTTATTTTTACCACCACCTTATTTAATCTTGTTAAAGAAGATGGAGGCGAATCGACTTTTTTTATTTTACTTGTAAGAACAAAGTAAGCTCGACCGGCTTTCCCAGATGGTAGCCACAACTCTATAAATATAGAGGGTAAGTCACTACCTGGTTTTTGTTTTTACAATTTTGATTATTTTGTTGTTTGCTTTCCTAAATTTTTTATTCAAAAACTTAGGAGGGCGAATTGAATTCTTATTATCTCTATAATACCCGCTTAGCCGTTAAAGCTATGCGAGGCAAGTCAGAGACAATAATTACCGACCTTTTCACTACGTTTTATTATAGCACAAAGCATCGCCAGCGCTATGTATACGAGGGTGTGGATAAGTATCACTCATAATCCCCTCATTAATAAGCAACAAAAAACACCCCGCTCTCAAGCCGGGGTGTTTTTTTTACTTACGCCTTCTAACTAAACCTTAGAGATTAGCCCTTCGATAAACTCAGGGTTAATCCTAGCGAGGATTAATATCTCAAGGTGTTGCCGAAGACCGGATAGGTATCGGCGAGAGTAGAAGGAGCAGCATTCGTCGGTTCCGTGCCAGGGGATGGAGACGTAGCTACGTAGTACCAGCTTAGTCCTCCAAACAAACCTGCAAAACCGCCAGTGTTATTGATGTACACCTGGAAGGTGTCGTTAGCTATGGCCGCAGAAGTATCTACGGTTACCGCCAACTTCAATGATTGACCGGCAGTGACGGAGTAAGGAGTGTCGAAGGTTACTAATGAGGTAGAGCCAGCCGCTGTCCCTGACCAGTTAGCACCGGTACCGAGTAGTGTTCCTAAGCTACCAGAAGTGTAGTCATACACCTTTGGTTGAGCTGTAACAGCAACTCTAGTGCCAATGTTACCGCCACGGGTAAGGGTTACATCCTTAAGCGTGAGGGCTACATCGCCCGAAGCCAAAACATCAAACACAACCACAATTTGGTTCGTAGAACCAGAGACTGTGCCTGAAGCTCCAGGAGATGCTGAGTTTAGGGTAATTACCGGCTCAACATCGTGAACCGTGTAAGGCTTACCGTTGCCTGTGGATGAAGCCAAGATAGTTAGGTAGCTACCAACCGGAATGTTGGTCTGGGCAGCCTCACCTATCAAGGTAATAGTAGTCGAGGAAGGCACCGCGCTAACCACGTAGACGGTGTCAACTTGGGCAGCCGGCACCGCAACAGTGCTATTTAGCATCACTACATCGCCAACCTTGTATCCAGCAGTTGAAACAACGGTAATTGTTCCCGCAGTGTCAGCAACTAGATCGTCAGTTACCAAGTTAGTGGTTGTGGTGCGAGTAGTAGAAAGCTTAGTCACCCAGCTGTTTACTGGAATGGCCACCTGACCTTCAGAACCAATAACACTGAGAGTATCAGCATCGGTTACCGCCGCCACAGTGTAAATTCTGGCCACTCTCGTTGTAACAGCTATAGTGGAGTTCACCACTATCAAGTCACCAGCGGCAAAACCAACGGTTGAATTTACTTCAAGAGCTGAAGCGGTGACCGCGGTAATAGTAGAAAGCGCTCTCACTTGAGTTGAACTCGTTGTCGCCATTCTAGTTACACGGTCAGTCGCAGTAGTACCGAATGTCGGACTAGCTGTAACTTCACCGAGACCGATAACAGACATGGTGTCGCCATCGGTTACAGCTGTAACCGTGTAGAAACCACCATCGTCGGTCGCGCCTGATTCGCCGTCTAATCTAACGACATCACCAACCGCGAAACCGCGAGTTGAAGTGACATCAATCGCGATAGCGGTGACATCGGTCACTGTAACTGCAGTGGTCTTAGAAGTAACAGCTTCGCGAGTTGCTAACTTAGTTACGTAACAAGTTGCACCCGCGCAATCAGCTAAGTTCTTAGGACCACGGATGGTCAAAGATGTCGCGCTGCCAACGGCAGTCGTAACACCAGTGAATGAGCTTACACCTTGCGCTGTGTTGATCTGTACCACATCGCCAACCGCGAAGCCCTCGGTAGAGCCTACAGTTACGGCGGTAGCAACGTCAGCAGCAATGTCTCCAGCAGTACCAGTCGTGGTTCTCGCCAATTCGTAGATGGTTGAACCCGATGAAACGCCGGTAGATTCTAATGAGTCAAGACCTAATCTTACGTCTTCAGCTGAAATCATCGTGCCGGAAGTAGTAAATGCACCTTTTACACTCACCACTAAATTGTTGTCTTTCGCAACCTGTAAGGTTAATCCGCTAAAGGTGGCAATACCGTTTATTGGAGTAGTAGTTACGGTTACGGCGCCAGCAGTCAATGAAACCGAGCTCAGGTTGGCATTGCCTCTTCGGCTGCCAAATACCAACTTGGTCAAGTTAACGGCTTCGTATTGCGAAGTGAATTTAACTTTCAAGAGTTCACGGTTAGATTCCGAAGCGCGAACAACTGCCTCTACCGGAGTAGAAGTATCAGTTTCAACCAAGAGCGTGCCGCTAGCTCTCGCGGTAATAGTTTGACCAACCACCTGGGCAGTTGGAGTATTGCCGCTCAAAGCCGTGCCGCTCGAAAGGCCGGAAGCTGTTACGTCAGCAGCGTCGATGTCGGTATTAACCGTAACGGCTGCGGACGACATATCAACATAGACGTTCACCACAACAGTTCCAGAAGCTGGGACATTTAATGTTCCACCTACAGAGAAGCTGTTAGCGTCGTCGGTTGTAGAAGGCGCAGTCACGGTGGAACCGATTTGAGTCTCGGAACCATCGGAATTAACCTTCCTTAACTTCATGTTGGTCATACCAGTTATGGCAGACATATCAACATTTACTGAAGAGATGTTGACGCCTTCCGCTGAACCAGCTTGGAAAACGTATGAACCAATCTTGTTCAACGCGCCGCCGCCTACAACGTTCTGATCTCCGTATGAGGAGTTCTTAGCAACTGTCAAAGCCGCGGTAGAAACCGTCAAAGTGTTGGCCGTGACAAATGCATCGTCAGAGGCTGATGCGTAGTTGTTAGACGACACCCTCTTGTAGTAGGCATCGCCGAAGTTGCCGATAAGCGTCACGTTATTGGTGGCTGAACTTGAAACGTTAGCAACCATTTTCACTAAGACGCTTGTGCCAGATTTTATGAGGTAGTAATTACTCAAAGCAACCTGGTCAAGACCAGCAGCATCATCGTCAAGTAAGCCTGCTAGAGTAGATGTACTGTAGATGGTCGTATCGCCAATCATCAAGCTTACCGAACCGCTGAAATCAGCAGCCACACTTGAACCTGTGATGCTGAAGTCGGCTTTTTGGAGCTCAATGTCTTCGCCGGTAGCTTCAACTTTCCAATAGCCGAGAACAACGTTGTTCTGGCCTTGGCTGACATTGCCGGAAGGCGAAGAGCTGTCCTTAGCAACAGTCAAACTGCCTGAATTGACAGTAATTGAGTTGTAAGTTGTCGTTAAATCACCAACTGGGTACCCAGCAGCTGTATCGCCAGCTAGGTTCGTTGCGTGAGTCGACAAAAGGCCACCACCCGTTGAAACGCCAACGGCTGAAACGTCGTAGTCGTTCTGAATTATGAATTGAGCGGTCCTAGTGGAACCGTTCACAACATCAGCAGAAATTGCGACTGTTTTGTTTTGACCCTTTAAGACTGTTAGCCCTGACGACAAATTAAATGTTACATACTTGCCGGTAGTCGCAGCCACCGTTGCCAAGACTTCACCAGTAGCGTCGTTCTTAAGCTTTAAGTTAGCCAGATCGGCGTCGGTGGTGTTGCCGTTGTTGTAGAAGCGAAGGGAGGTAATTTTGATATCCTCCTTGCCTCCAGTCTCGTAGAACCTAAATTTAGAAATTTGGTAATCCAAGTTATTTAGGTCAACAGTTCTCGCTGTCGCAGAAATTGTTACTGCGTCAATGTCTACCGCTCCTAGAGTGTTAGCACCATTAATGACGCTAAAAATATTGCCATTAATTGGGAATGTTCCGGAAATAGCAGCAGAATCAGCTACGAATACATCGGATGGTGCAGCGACACCAAAAGCGAATGTACCGTTCGTGGTTTGCGCGGCATCAATGTTCACTTGGACCGTTACTGCGACAGTTTGACCTGCCGGAACAGTAATAGGATCAGCTGTAAACATTATCAAGGCTTTACTCTCACTAATCGTGACAACATTGCCATGACGATTGCCGTTAGCATCAAAAACCATTACTCCAGTGAAATCAGAGTTCAAGCTGAAGCCGGTTCTTGTTAATCGAAGTCCGGTAACTTTAGCATCGCCACCGCTCGCACCAGCAGTAAGATTCAATTTAGTAACCTTATTGTAGGCCGAACCGTCAGGCAATGTTGCCGCTCCCGGGGTGTCAGAAGATAGCGCTACAGCTACACCAGAAGATGGAACAGCTGGAGTTGTCGGTGTAGTCGGAGTAGTCGGAGTAGTAGGTACGGTGACTACAGCTCCGGTAACCGAAACGTACTTAGCCCTGGAAATGGATCCGAAGTAACCAGCAGCCGGTGAAACACCGTTGGCGGCTTGCCAAGCGGCTACAGCGGCTTTAGTTATGGAACCGAAATAACCAGTCGCGCCACCAGAAAGGGTGAAGTGACCAGTTGAAACTAGGTAATTCTGCAAGGCAGTTACGTCTGCACCTTTAGAACCAACTGTGAGGTTGTTAGTGAAGGTGTAGGCGGCGCCAGTAGAAGTACCTGTGCCCAATTGAGCCTGCAAAGCGTTGATCTGAGCTAACAGGGCTGTAATCTGTGCCTGAATGTCGGCGCTCGTTTGAGCAGCGGCAAGAGGCATAGCAAACCCTGAAAGAGAGACAACAGTTATGGCAGTAAGCCCAGCTGAAGCAACTTTCGAGATAAATTTACTCATTTTTATTTTATTAAATCTTTTATTCAGAATTATTTTTGTCTGGAGATTATCCACTGTCTATATCATCGACCAGCTGCCTTTTGCCATTTGTGAGGTTAAGGCGGCGAGCTGATATGCATAGATAACCCTAGTCGCTTGTTAAGAGTTTTGTTTTGTTTCGTATCCCCTCCGCTAGTTTGAAAATAGGACGAAATAAACAAAAAACTCGCTTTTGGCGAGTGAGACATAACCCTCCTGCGTGTTATCGCAAGAGTAAACAAAAAGATGTTTTGGCTAGCCTCACTCAAGCCAATACGCTAGTCCTTAGTCTAGCGCATCAGTAATTATAACGCAATAATCTCATGCTTGGTTACACCCCTAAATGAGCTGGATGCCCCTTTACCAAGTCTCTCTACTAATCCTCCTGCATTGAGGTCTTGAAGGTCGTTACGTAGGGTTCTTTCGCTGACTTCCGGGAACTTAGTGAGCAAATCCCTCATTCGGCAACCGTTTGGCAATCCTCTTATAAAGGCTATGATTGCCGATTGCCGAATGGCAATATTAACATTGGGTTTTTCGTGCTTAATTGATGGGGGCAATGAAAATCTGCCGACAGATGGTAATTCGGTCCGTTCGGCAGGCTCAGGGCGAGCAAAGGATTCGGCAAGGTCAATGTCCTCTTTTTTGCCGAGTGAGCCTATGATTGCCGATTTAAGTATCCCAAGTTCCCTTAAAAGGACTTTTGAGTTTACCGATTTAACCTCGCCGACTATCTCGGCAAGCTTCACTAGATTCACTAATTTCTCAATATAAGGTAGATACGGCAAAGTCTCGCCCTCTGGAATATAAGGAACATATGGTATCTCGCCGCACTTAGAAACCAATTCAATTGCCGATTCCTCAAGTTCCTTTTTAAGCTTGGGATTCTCTATAAGTTTAGCCACACGGAATACGGCAAAAGAGATTTCGCGGGTGTGATCGTGTATGTTGGGTCTTTCGGCAAGGGCCATCGGTAAGAGAATACCGACTAATCGGCAAAAGTGTCAAACCGTGAAACAAATTGACCTAATTGCTCTAATTAACCTAATTGACCTACGCATTGGCCAATAATGTCCGGCTGCCTAGCCGTCGCTTGACTTAATTGGTAAAGAATCTATAATTCAACATAGAATTCACACGAAAAAGCACTTCTTAAGGTTCTGTCCTTGGGCGGTGCTTTTTCATTTAATGCTATAATTACAGATATTTATGTATTCAAAAGAAAATAATTATGCATTTATAGACAGTCAAAATCTTAATTTGGGTGTTAAAAGCCTAGGTTGGGATTTGGATTTTAAGAAATTTCGTATACATTTAAGAGAAACTCACGGGATTACTAATGCATTTTTGTTTATTGGTTATGTGCAGGAGAATCAGGGTTTATATGCGTCTCTGCAAAAATATGGATATATTCTGATATTTAAACCAGTTTTACCGGATGGAAAAGGAAGTGTTAAGGGAAATGTAGATGCCGATCTTGTTTTACAAGCCATGATTGAATATCCGAATTATGATAAGGCGCTAATTGTTTCAAGCGACGGGGATTTCTACTCGTTGGTTAAATATCTATATAAGAAAAATAAGCTTAAATATGTAATGAGCTCCTATTTAGAGACATGCTCAACATTACTGAAGAAATCTGCAAAAGAAAAGATTCTTTTCATGAACAATTTAAAAAACAAGCTCGAATATAAGAAAAATAAACTTTGATGGTTAAAAGAACTTTGGTAATGGTCGTGATGGACGGCTGGGGCATCGGCAGGCAAGACGGGAGTAATCCGATCTATGTCGCCGGAGTTCCAAATTTGGATTATATTAGACATCATTATTTAACCGGTAACCTGCAAGCTTCCGGTATCTCTGTGGGGCTCCCCTGGGGAGAAGAAGGCAATTCGGAAGTCGGGCATTTCACTTTGGGCTCTGGAAGAATTTCTTACCAACATTACCCGCGCATTAGTTTAACCATCCGCGACGGCAGCTTTTTTAAAAATCCAGTCTTAAACAAGGCGGTGAACCACATCAAAGAAACCGGAGGTAATCTTAATCTTGTCGGCCTCTTAACAGAAGGCAATGTCCACGCATCGCTTGAACATCTTGAAGCTCTCTTGAAATTTGTTAAAGACAATAACTTAACCGAAAAAACTTATCTACACATTTTTACCGATGGCGTTGACGGTTCTACCAATGGAGCCGAAAAACTTTTGGAAAGAGTCGTGGGATTCAAGGTTGCCACCATCTGCGGCAGGTTTTACGCCATGAATAGAGAAAGGGCCGACAGGGTTAAGGGATGTTATGACGCTCTTATTGGCAATGCCAAACAGTCTGAATTTAAATCGGCCGCTGAGGCCCTGGAAGATTATTACGCCAGAAAATACACTGATGAATATATTGACCCCCAGCTCCTGGACCCGGAAGGAGCTATAAAAGAAGGAGACTCTGCCATCTTCTTCAACTTCCGCGAGGACAGGATGAAGCTTCTAATGGAATCTTTTGTAGGAAACCCTACCAACAACCTATATATAGGTACGTTCACCAGCTACGGTGATAAGTTTCATTTTCCGGTGGCTTTCCCGCAGGATGAAATTGTTAATCCCCTGGGCAAGGTTTTTGCCGATAACGGCATGACACAGCTACGCATCGCCGAAACAGAAAAGATGGCTCATGTTACTTCTTTTTTCAATGGCCTCCGTGAAACTCCCTTTGCCGGAGAGTTCAGAGTATTGATCCCCTCACAAAATATAGCGAGCCATGACCAAGTCCCTGAAATGAGGGCTAAAGAAATAACAGAGCGGGCGATGTCGGCCATAAACGAAGGAGTTTATGACTTTATTCTTATCAACTACGCTAACGGCGACTTGGTGGCTCACACTGGAAATTTTGACGCCGCCATAAAAGCAGTTAAGACGGTGGACGAGCAAATCGGCGTCTTAATGAAAAAGGTTCTAGAGAAAGACGACGTACTTCTAATAACTGCCGATCACGGCAACGTGGAGAGAATGTTTGATCCCAGAACTGGGTTGCCCGAGACCAAGCACGACCCCAGCCCCGTACCTATATATATAGTAGGTAAGAACTTTGAACGAATTAAAGATAATTTTGAGGTAGCGAGGACGGAAAAAGAGAGTGCTGGCGTAATTTCTGATGTCGCCCCGACGGTTTTGGAGCTGATGGGATTGCCGAAACCCGAAGAGATGACAGGGATTAGTTTATTGGACCAGCTGCGTTAGACTGGCAAACATATAATTTTAAATTATGAATTAAAAATTGTAAAATTAAACATATGGGAATAATCTCAAAAACAATATTTATTGTAGCCGGCAATGCCTCGGGGCTCTATGTGGCGACCAAATACATCCCAGGATTCAATGTGCCCTTAGACATGACGAACTTACTGATAACGGCATTGGTACTAAGCGCTATCAACGTCTTTATCCGCCCCATCATTAAGCTAGTGCTAAGCCCCCTTATACTTATAACGCTTGGCATCGCTAGCATCCTAGTCAACCTCGCCACCCTGAAATTACTTGACTATCTCCTCCTCTCTGTTACAATCACTGACATTGGATCCCTCGTTTTAGCAACCATTGTCATCGGAACAGTCAATTTCCTGATTCACATACTCTACTAACACTTTTATGAATTTTCTGAATATCGCTTTAGTCGCCGTTTCCGTTATTATAGTCGGCTTGGTTTTGTTGCAGGACAGAACCGGCGGCACTGGTGGTGTTTTCGGTGGAGGAGAAGCCGGCGGCGTTTATCAGCGCAGGAGAGGGTTGGAAAAGAGTTTATTTATGGCTACCATAGTTTTTGCCACGGCCTTCGCGGTTTTATCCGCCCTAGCTTTGGTTTCCTAAGTTAAGTAATGAAGATTAAAGACTTATATAACTCCTGGTCTCACAATGAGCGCTTTATTTTCGGGGGCGCGGCTTTGGTTTTGGTAACCAGTTTTTCTATCTGGTCGTTCACGTTTGTCCAAACCAACACGGTTCCTGTGCCAGAGAGCGACGGCAGTTACCGTGAAGGCGTTGTCGGCCAGCCAGTTTTTATTAACCCTATTGTCCCATCCACCGACACAGACAAGGATTTGTCCAGATTAGTTTTTTCTAACATCCCGGGGCTTGCTGATTCTATTAAGAGAGAGGCTGACAACAAAACATATACGGTACGCTTGAAGGAAGGTGTACGCTGGCAGGACGGCGAGAAACTCACCACCGATGATGTCGTCTTCACGCTGCAAATTATTCAGAACCCCGATGCCAACTCTCCGCTTTCAACGAGCTTTCGTGGAATAACAGTTGAGAGGGTCAGTGAGTTAGAAGTTAAATTCATTCTCCAGAACCCCTATGCCCTCTTTGAAGAAGACCACTTGAAAAACTTTTACGTTATCCCCAAACACATTTTTGCCGATAGCGCGGTGGAAAACCTGAAATTCTCTGTTTACGGCTTGAAGCCCGTCGGCTCTGGGCCTTACGTGGTTACCAGTTACAAAAGTGACAGCAAGGGGGTCGTCACGTCAATAGACCTACAAAAGAATTCTAAATATTCCGGACAAAAGCCGTACATTCCTTACCTCACCTTCAAGTTTTATAAAAATACTGCTGATTTGGTGAAAGCTTATAACACCGGACAAATTGATGGTCTCGGACTTTCTACTTCCGAATCTCTCGCGGCCATAACTTTAAGGAGCAAAACTGATTATTTTCAATCGTCACGGGAATACGCTGTCTTTATTAACCAAACAACCGGCAACACCAAACTCAAGGATGTTAACGTGAGACGTGCGCTAAGCGAGAGCGCCGATAGATCGTTTATTATTAACAGCATTTTTGACGGCCGAGCCACTCCCCTCTACGGACCGACTACTAACACCAAGCAGCCGGAGAATAACGCTGATTTGTCAGTCTTGAAAGACGTTACCGTCACGCTGACTGTTCCCGATGAATCATTCTTGGTTAAAACAGCCGAAATATTAAAGGGTGCTTGGGAATCTCATGGAGCTAAAATCACTCTGCGAATTATGTCCATTAAAGATATTGAAGACAACGTCTTAAGGAACACTGATTACGAAATGCTAATCTTCGGCAACATCATTAAACAAGGAGAGGACCTCTACGCTTTCTGGGACTCCTCTAGGCGTTTCTATCCAGACGCAAACTTATCACTTTACCAGAACCCGGCTGTAGATAACCTCCTAGAGGCCTACCGACGAAACTTTGATGTGGCAAGCAGGAACACCAGGATTACCAAAATTAGCAACCTCATCGCTTCCGACTTCCCGGCTGTCTTCCTCTACTCTCCTGATTACGTCTACGTTTCTACTCCTAGGCTCGGCGGACTTGATGCCACGCGCGTCGTTAACACTTCTGCTGATAGATTTGATACTATTGAGAAGTGGTATGTAGAGACCACTAGAAGGTTCCAATAATTGACAAAAGCCCATGGATATTAGAGAGTATAAAAAGATTTCCAACCTCATTAGAGACAACGACATCTACAAGGTCTACGATCTTCCGGCCTTACAGAACCTAAATCTATCTTTAACAGAACTTTATGAAGGAAAGTCCACGACAGGACATTCTCATGCTGACGCCGACGAAGTTTACATTTTTATCAGCGGCAACGGATCTATTGATATAGACACGGATAACCAGAAAGTTAAGGGTGGCGACGTAGTGCTCGTCCACAGAGGCAAATTTCACAAAATTCACAACGAAGGTTCCGAAACTCTTAATTTTTGGTCTGTCTTTGAAAAATACGGCGACAGAAAATAGTTTAATTAATAAGAAAGACGGTTATGTCCCTGCCTCCATGGCGGAACTGGCATACGCGCAGCGTTCAGAACGCTGTCCCGCAAGGGTTAGAGGTTCAAATCCTCTTGGAGGCACAAAGAAAAATAAAAAATAAATATGATTACAAAAATCAAGCGAGAATCGGAGAAAGGAAATTATTCTCCAAGAAAAACAGACGCCAACGTAGACAAAAGCGAAACACTGCGCCTAGTCCCACTCGGTGGCTTAGAAGAGATCGGTCGTAATATGATGTATCTTGAATACAAAGATGAAATAGTCATTATTGATATGGGGTTACAGTTTCCGGAAGAAGAGACTCCCGGTATTGATTACATCATCCCCAACATAGAGTCTTTGGAACACAAGAAGAAAAATATCAGAGCGGTGATTATCACCCACGGCCACTACGATCACATTGGAGCCATCCCATACCTTATGGGCAAACTAGGCAACCCGACACTCTACACGGCCAAACTTACTAAAGCTATTATTGAAAAACGGCAAGAAGAATTTGTTAACGCTCCTAAATTAAACATAGTCTCGATTGAAGACGGTTATAAAGCTAAGATTGGCGAATATTTTGATGTGGAATTCATCACGGTGGAGCATACCATCCCGGATTCCACCGGAGTCATTATCAAAACGCCGGTGGGCAACATCGCCCACTTAGGCGACTTTCGCATTGACTACACAGAGGACGGCAAGGCGAATGGCTTGGACGCAATAAAAAGGGTTGGGGACATGGGCATCCACACTTTTATGTCCGACTCGACCAATGCCGAAGAGCCTGGGAAAACCATATCCGAAAGGTTGGTGGAAAAGAACTTAGAAATACTTTTTAAGGCAGCTAAGGGGAGAATTATTCTTACCACCTTCGCCTCCATGATTACTCGTATAGCTGAAATCATTAAGATAGCCGAGAAAATGGGGAAGAAAGTTCTCGTAAACGGCAGGTCTATGAAAGACAACATACAAATCTGTCAAAATATGGGCTACATTAATGCTAAAAAGGGCACTCTTATTTCTCCGGACGAAATTAATAAGCACAAAGACGACAAACTCCTTATTATAACTACTGGCGCCCAGGGAGAATCACGTGCCGGGCTTATGAGGATTGTAAGCGGCGAACACAAGCATATCCGCATCAAAGCCGGAGACACTATGATATTCTCTTCGTCCGTAATCCCAGGCAACGAAAGAAGTGTCCAAGTTTTGAAAGATAATATAATCCGCCAAGGGGCTATTGTTCATCAAACAAACATTATAGATATCCACGTGAGCGGTCACGCGCCAGCCGGAGACTTAACCATGGTAACCAAGCTCCTGCGACCTAAATTTGTCATGCCGGTGCACGGCTATTACTTCATGAGAGTTGCCAACGGTAGAAATTCCGTAGAGGGAGGGGTAGATAAAGAAAACATCCGTTTAATGGACAATGGTCAAGTCGCCGAACTTACTAAAGATGATTTCGTTATTACAGACGAAACCGTACCGGCCTACTACGTTATGGTTGATGGTCTGGGAGTTGGAGACGTCGGCGAAATAGTTTTAAGAGATAGGAAACTGTTGGCTCAAGAGGGGATGTTAGTTGTGATAGCGACCGTAGACAGGAAGACTGGCCGCATTATTAAAAACCCGGACATTATCTCCCGTGGTTTCATTTACCTTAAAGATAACCAAGGTATGCTGGACGAAATCCGTACCAAAATAAAAAATATCATTAACCGCATCCCACGCCCGCAACAAGTTGATCCTGATTATCTCAAAACTATCTTTAGAGACCAAATTGGCCAGTACGTCTACAATAAGACCTACAGGAGACCGATGATTCTGCCTGTAATCATAGAGGTGTAATTTTCAATTTCACAATTTACAATTTATACTTTAAATTATGAAACCTATTATCGTTAGCGGCATCAAACCCTCCGGAGAACTCCACATTGGTAATTATCTTGGTATGTTAAGGCAGGCTATTGAGCTTCAGAACTCCGGTAAGTACACTCCGTTCTATTTCATCGCCGACTATCACTCCTTAACCCAGCGTTACGAACCAAAGGGAAAAGCCGCAGAAATTTTCAAGATAGCTGTTGATGTTTTGGCTATGGGCGTAGACCCTAAAAAATCAGTTATCTTTATTCAGTCTCATGTGCCAGAACACGCCAACTTGGCCTGGATTTTTAACACCATCACTCCTGTTGGAAAACTTCAGGGCATGATTGAATACAAAGAGAAGTTAAGCGAAGGACAAATGCCTAACGCGGGGCTCTTAGACTATCCGGTCCTTATGGCGGCGGATATTCTTATTTACAAGGCCGAATATGTACCCGTTGGAGATGATCAGAGACAACACGTAGAACTAACCCGGGAAATAGTGAGAACCTTTAACGACAGATTCGGCAAAACTTTTAAAGAGCCTAAAGCGGTGGCTACTAGAAGCGCCAGAGTTATGAGCCTAGCTGATCCAGCTAAAAAAATGTCTAAATCCATTCCTAACGGCTGTCTCTACCTATCGGACTCCCCGGCTACGATCAGAGACAAAATCAAAAGAGCCGTGACAGATTCATTCGGAACTATTGAATTTGATCCGGAGAAAAGACCGGCAGTTTCTAACTTGATTTTGATTTATTCCGAATTTTCAGGACTCTCTACTGATGATGTAGTCAAAAAGTTTAAGGGCTGCGGTTATGCCGAGTTTAAAAATGCCCTCTCTGATGTGGTTATAGAAAAGCTTTCCACTTTCCAAACTAAAAGAAATAAACTCCTGAAGAACAGGAAAGGCGTTATGAGTATTCTGGCACAAGGCGCCAAAAAAGCCGAAAAAATTGCCTCTAAAACTATGGCGGAAGTTAACAAGAAAACTGGGCTTATCTAGGACTTCTTTAAAGTAATTTTAACCTCGTAGTCGCCTATCTTTCCGACAGACTCATTCTCCGAAGACATTTCTTTAGAGAATTCTACTTTGTCTGCTCCAACTTCTTTCCCAAAAGATAATAATTGCGGCGTAATAATGTTTACAAAATCTTGATGAGCTTCTATATAAAGCCTTATGGCGTCTTGAGGTTTTAATCCCGCCCTTTTTCTTAAGTCTTGGGTCAATCTTGTTAAATCTCTCGCCATACCTTCCGCTTTAAGCTCCTGAGTAAGATTAATGTCCAGTTCGGCCTCTTCCGAAACGGAATCATTAAACAAAACTTCTTTTATGTTAGCTTCGTCTTTAAGCATCTCCAGTAGTTCATTTTTACCCTTCAAAGATGGCTCACTCGGCTTAACTGTAAGTGACGCCAATGGTTGACGAACTTTTATTCCTGCTTTTTCTCTAAGCCTTAAAGCCTTGGAGGCTAGTTCACGGATAGCGGCCATATCACTTATGACACCTTCATTATATTTAGCGGCCTCCGGCCAAGTCTCCAAATGAACGCTTTCCAACTCGCCATCCGCTCCCGCGTAAACAGCTTCAGCTGTGAAAGGCATAATGGGAGCGATAAGTTTAGCGATGGTAAGAAGCGCTTCTTTCTGGACCGCTAATGCAAACTGTTTATCAACTTCGGCTCCTCCCTTAACTCTCTCTCTGCTGCGCCTCACATACCAGGTAGAGTAGTCATTTATTAAAGCTTTCAGACTTCGGCAGACCACGGGTAAGTTGAAGGTATCAAAATACGCAGTTGTCTCCTCTATTGTTTGGCTGATTCTCGCCATTATCCACAGGTCTAGCGGATGTTTGCTGTTACTTGCCGAAGTTGTTCCGTTAAAATCCGCTTTGTATAACTCATAGAACTTAAGACAATTTCTTAACATACTGATAACTCGGTTTTGCGTCTCTCTGACATCTTCATCTTTGAAGGCTAAATCTTCTGCCTGCATCACTACGCTATTCATCAAATGAAAACGCAGAGGGTCGGCACCGAGCTTCTCCATCAGCTCCAGGGGGTCGGTATAGTTGCCTTTAGATTTACTCATCTTACTGCCATCAGCCGCTAAAATTGTACCGGTAGAAATAACGTTCCTAAAAGCCAAGCGGTTGAAAAGTCCGACACCCATAGTATGCATATAATAAAACCATGTTCTCGTCTGGGCGATATATTCCGCGATAAAATCCCCCGGAGCTCTTTTCTCAAATTCTTCTTTATTCTCAAAAGGATAATGGTACTCGGCAAAAGGCATGGCGCTTGATTCCACCCAACAATCTACAACTTCCGGAACACGGGTGAGTTCTTCACCATTTTCATTTTCAAGTTTAATCTGATCTATGTACGGCAGGTGGTAATCAAGTTCGTAATCCTTGTTGTGTGGGAATGGAACGAATGTTAACTCTTTCACTTCAGCGAGCACAGGATACGAGATGAGAGCCGCTTCTTCCTTGTGTACTCCCTTTGCAATCGCGGAGAGCATCCAAAGCGGTTCACCATGTGAAATGATAAGGATATTCTTGCCGGAATATGTTTCATCCAAATTGTAGAATACTGAACCTACCCTACGACGAAGATCACTGAGCGACTCTCCGTTTTTGGGCCCATGTTTGAAACGATTAATGTCGCTATCTAGAGTATCAGGGAATGATGCAAACCAAACGGAAAGCAACTTCTGGTTGAACTCTCCATGATTATATTCAGACAGTTCTGGCTCAAGCACGACTGCCGATTTTTCAAGCCCCAAAGTCATGCGAACTATCTCTGCGGTCTCCTGCGTTCGCACGAAAGGCGAAACGATTACTAAATCTATATTCTTCCCCACGAGACCTTGCGCTGATTTCTGTACATCAGCTTTCCCCTGCTCGGTGAGATGCACCGGATCATCTGCGTAAGCACTCACCCTTTCTTCAACATTTGAATCCGCTTCTCCGTGCCGCATCGTGAAATATGTGTTGCCGGATTTCTTGATGTGTTCCTTGAGTTCGTCCAGTGAACCAATAACAGTCAAGTTTCCTTTTTTATCCTTCCAGATAGGCAAAGGAGAGGCCCAGAAACGATTTCTGGAAATTGTCCAGTCGGGAGCATTATCCACTATATGTTGAAATCTGCCGTGTTTTAGGTGGTCTGGAACCCAGTTAACTTTCTCGTTTTCCTCAAGCATCCTCCCCTTAATTTTTTGGATATTAATAAACCAGGATGACACTGCGTTATAAATTAAGGGTGTGCCACAGCGGTAACAATGCGGGTATGAGTGCGTATTGTTTTGCTTTTCTAACATCAATCCCCGGCTTTCCAAGTTGTGCTTGATATCTTTCTCGGCCGCCTTGATATATTTACCACGCACCAGTTCCGGAGCTTGTTCATTGAAGTTCCCGCTCGCGTCCAGAAGTTGAACCATCGGCAAACCTTCCTTTTGGCCTAAAACAAAATCGTCTTCACCATACATCACAGCAGTGTGCACTATGCCCGTTCCTTCCTCGGTTGAAACGAATTCTGCTCCGAGAACTACATATTTTTTGCCTTGATGAGCATCTACCAAAGGCACTTCATATAAAGGTTCGTACTCCACGCCAACTAAAGCAGACCCTTTAATTTCGAAAATTATATTTGCTCCATCTGGAAGTCTTTCTTTAGCTGTAATGAAATTGTCTCCAGCTTTCTCACTGACCACATAAGTAATACTTTCTCCCACCGCTAAAGCCACATTGCCGGGTAGGGTCCATGGTGTAGTAGTCCAGGCCAGAATAAAAGTGTTTTCCGGCAAGCCTTTCGCAGTTGGATTCATAACTCTAAACTTAACAGTCACCGCCTCTTCTGTAATATCTTTGTAGGTGTTGTCCATCGCAATCTCGGCCTTGGCCAAAGGCGTCTCGCAATGCGGGCAATACATCAAAACCTTCCTGCCCTCGTAGAGCAACTCTTTCTCGTGGAGATTTTTCAGTGCCCACCAAACTGACTCTATATAGGTGTTGTCCATCGTCTTGTAGGAGTTTTTGAAATCAACCCAACGTCCTACACGATCCACATATTTCTCCCAGTCGCCAACATATTGCAAAACCATAGAACGAGCTGTCTCGTTAAAAGTATCTACGCCGATTGTAATGATGTCTTTCTTTGTCTTTAAGTTAAGCTGTTTCTCCACCAAACTTTCTATGGGCAAACCGTGACAGTCCCAGCCCCAGCGTCGGCGCACTTGGTAACCACGCATAGTTTTGTACCTGGGAACCACATCTTTGATGATGGAACTCAAAAGACTTCCAGTGTGAGGAAGCCCCGTAGCAAAGGGGGGGCCGTCATAAAAAACAAATTCGCCTTTGGGCGAATCCTTGGCTAGGGATTTTTCAAAAACCTTATTCTCTTTCCAGAAATTAAGGACTTTACGCTCTATTTCAGGTAGGTTGACTCCTTCAAAGTTTTTTTTCATGCCAATTTTATTTGTGAGTTTAAATCCTCACATTCTCTCTAAGGTCTGGATACCAA
Organism: uncultured Candidatus Saccharibacteria bacterium; assembly: GCA_964360065.1. Lineage (GTDB taxonomy): Bacteria > Patescibacteriota > Minisyncoccia > UBA6257 > Colwellbacteraceae > 2-12-FULL-43-11. The sequence goes on along the minus strand of CAYHTW010000002.1, from coordinate 99,628 downwards.
GTAAGTCTAACCCATTTTTCAGGATTTCAACAACGGCTTTGATGAGCGTAAGCCTCGCGTTTCTGATTTCTACGCCCGACTTCAAAACAGAATTGATTTCGTAGTAGTGATTAACTTCTTGAGCCAGCTCGTATAGGTACTTTGCCAAGTGGCTTGGCAAGCAAGTCTCGGCAGCACGACTTATCGCTTCAGGAAATTGTGCCAACTTCATTATCAAAGCCGAATCTGACTCATTACCTAAATGTTTGACGTGAAACTTCGCTTCATCGGCGGACCCGCCGCTGAGGCGGGCTTTCCTTAAAACGCTCTTCAGTCGCACATAAGTGTATTGAAGATACGGAGCGGAGTTGCCAGTGAGGCTTAACATCTTATCCCAGTCAAAAACAATATCGCCGACTCTGTTCTGGGAGAGATCGTTATATTTAATAGCTCCTATACCCACAGTCTTAGCTATTTTCTCTTTTTCTCTCTTGGGAAGCTTGGAGTTTTTAGCCGCCACTATTTTGTAAGCCAGCTTCACCGCTTCATTAATTAAGTCGTCTAAGATAACAGTTTTCCCTTCACGAGTGGAAAGTTTTTTGCCGTCGGAGCCCAAAACCATACCAAACTTAACGTGTTCCAGGCTCACTGACTCCAAGCCCAAAATTTTAGCGACTGCGAAAAGCTGGTTGAAATGGTGGGCCTGTTCATTGGCTACTACATATAAGATCTTATGCAATTTGTACTTTCCGAGGCGATATTCCAAGTTCGCGATATCTCTTGTTAAGTATAAAGTTGCCCCGTCTGACTTCTCTATTAAAGCGGGGGCAAGCCCGTAGATATCCAGAGGCACTATCAAGGCCCCCTCACTGACCTTGGTAATTCCATTAACTTTAAGCTTGTCTATAAGTGGCTTTAAATCTTTTTCGTAGAAAGCCTCGCCCGCAGTCACATCAAATTTAACTCCCAAGTCTTTATAGAGACGACTGAATTCCTTAAGCGACTCTTTTCTGAACCAGGCCCAGAGTTTTTTGTTCTCGGTATTCCCTTCTTCAAGCTTCTTGAACTCAATTTGGGCCATTCTATCCAGATCCGGATTGGACTTAACTTTCTCGTGAAAACGGACGTAGAGCTTTAACATTTCATTTATGGGATTCTTTTCAATCGCTTTCTTTCTACCCCAAAGTTTATAAGCGGCTATTAATTTACCGAACTGCGTCCCCCAATCACCAATATAATTCCAGCGGATTACTTTATAGCCTAACGTTTCGTACATATTGGCCAAGGCATCGCCGATAATAGTGGAACGTAGGTGCCCCACATGCATCGGCTTAGCCACATTAGGCGAAGAATATTCCACAATAATAGTCTCTTTGCGACTCTTCGGCGCATTTTTACCCCACTTACTTCCAGCTTTAATTATTTCTTTTATGGCGAGGCCCGTTGCTTTTCCCGACATCCAGAAATTTAGAAATCCAGGATTGGCAATTTCAATTCTGCCAAAAAGTTCCGCTTCTTTTCCACTAAGAAGTTTTTCTCTTAATAGCTCGGCAGTCTTCATCGGGGGCAAGCCGCTTTTTTTAGACATCAAGAAAGCCGCGTTAGTGGCCAAGTGGCCCCTAGCTTTAATTTCAGGTTCTTCTAGACTAAATCCTTTGACACCCGATTTTTCTTCAATAAGTTCCCTCACAGAAGACAAAAACATGCGTTAATTTTAGCCTTTTGGAGGACAAAACTCAAAAAAAGCTTTAAACTTCTAATATGGAAATTGCGAGGAACAAACGAGCCTATTTTGACTACGACATTCAGGAAAAACTGGAAGCAGGTATAGAACTGAAAGGCTTTGAGGTTAAATCCGTCAAAGCCGGGCGTATTAACCTTGGCGGCTCTTACGTCATTATACGCGGGGACGAAGCCTACCTTATAAATACCGATATTCCTCCCTACCAGCCCAAGAACGCTCCTGAAGGCTACGACCCCCACCGCAACCGAAAATTGTTACTAAATGCCTCGGAAATACGTTATTTATTAGGCAAAGCCCAAGAGATTGGCTTGACACTTGTCCCACTTCGTGTCTATCTTAAGCGCAACTTAATCAAGTTAGAGATAGGGTTAGGCCGCAGCCGTAAAGCAAAAGATAAGCGAGATCTTTTAAAAAAGAGGTCTGATCTTAGAGAGATAAGAGAGGCCAAAAGACGATAGTAATATGGGGACGACAGGTTTCGACAATCATCGTTTCCTAGATTTGCGAGCCGACTGTGACGTCGTTAATCTCACAAAAAAGTTATATCTGCCACACAACGTGTAGCGGTTCCGTCTTTCGCTTTAGCTTAAGACGGCATGGGTTCAGTCTGGTCCTCTTAGATTGAAACTCGTGTTATACAAGGAGGATCGTTCCACAAAAACCGCCTTGCAGTATGCGGAACTAAACCAGAGTAAGGCACGTAAGTTCGGTCTCACCGAAATACGCTCGTAGACGATTTAGGCAAATAATTTTTGGACGTGGCTTCAATGTCACCGTCTCCACAAACAAAAAAGTGGCCACTTAATGTGGTCATTTTTTGTTTTAGGGGACATTGAAGAAAAAGGGGGTCGGGGGAAGGCAGGGCGTTCTCCCGTGGAGGAGATTATTCAGAACCGTGGGTTCTCTAAAGCACAGCCACCCGAAGGGTGCAGCGAGCAGCGAAATTCCTCCATCTCCACCAAAAACAAACACCAACCGTTTATGTGGTTGGTGTTATACTTAAAGAGTTAAAAATATAAATAAACCTCGTGTCATACGAACCAAGGAATTTCTCGCGGCTGCTCGGCACTGCCGGCTTCAGCGATACGATATTAAATAACCATTTCGCACTCTATCAAGGTTATGTTGCTAATGTAAATAAACTTTCCGACAATTTGAAAGCCTTAGCCGAAAGCGACAAGGCTGGCACACCAGAATATGCCGAGATGAAACGCCGCTTCGGCTGGGAATGGAACGGCTTTCGCCTACACGAATATTATTTCGACAATATGATTAAAGGCGGCTCTATTAGACCAACTGATTCTGCGTTAGCTAAGGCATTCACCAAACAATTCGGCTCTATGGACGCCTGGGAAAAAGATTTCAGGGCAACTGCGGCAATGCGCGGCATCGGCTGGACTATTCTTTATTACGATCAGGTTGAGAAAAGACTCTTTAACCAGTGGATTAATGAACACGACTTGGGACACTTGGCCGGCTCAAAAATACTGCTCGCCCTGGATGTCTTTGAACACGCTTATATGATTGACTACGGCCTAAAACGCGCTGATTACATTGAGGCCTTTATAAAAGCAGTGGATTGGGCAGTTGTAGAGGAAAGGTTTGTCTCTGATAATTAAGGCCTAAGTTGTTGCGTTTTAAGAAGCTCTGCGTTATGATAACGTCATCCAAGAATTCAGAATAAACAACCAAATAACCGCCTCGGCTCTTAGAGTAGTGGACGAGAATGGCGACAACTTAGGGGTTATGACCCCGAAAGAAGCCCTCGCTATTGCGGCAACCAAAGGATTGGATTTAATACTCACAGTCCCCACCGCCACCCCGCCTGTCGCGAAGATTGCCAGTTATGACAAATTCCGCTATGAGAAAAACAAGGAACTGAAAAAGCAGAAGCAGGCGCAGAAAACGCTTGAGATGAAGCAGATCCAGATCAGTATGAGGGAGGCGAAGAACGACCTCATGACTAAAGTAGGCAGACTGCAAAAGTTTCTGGATGCCGGACACAAGGTAGAGATACTTCTTACCCTACGTGGCAGAGAAAAAGGTATGCAAGATTTCGCCAGAGGCAAGCTCCGAGATTTCTTGACACTAATAACTACTCCACATACCATAACGCAAGATATCAGGCCGGCTGGCAGGGGTATCGGAACACAGATTGTTAAAAAATAATGAAAAAGAGCGTAACTAAAAGAATAAGAGTAACTAAGAACGGGAAGTTAATCAGGCGCAAGATGGCCCAGGGCCATTTCCGAGCCGGCAAGAATTCCCGAAGTATTCAAGGTAAAAGAACTTCTTTGCAGATTAGTAAACCGGACTCTAGGAGAATCAACCACTATCTAAACAAAAAGAAATAAAAATATGCCTAGAGTTAAAAGAGGTAAAATAGCCCATAAGAAAAGAGAAAAACTCTTAAAACACACCAAAGGTTTTAGGTGGGGCAGGAAATCCAAAGAGAGAGCGGCTAAGGAGGCCTTGCTTCACGCTTGGGATCATGCTTTCAGGGGCAGAAAAGAAAAGAAGAGACAGTTCCGATCCGTCTGGCAGGTTAAAATTAATGCGGCGGTTCGTAACGAGAATTTGTCTTACAGTAAATTCATCAACATGCTGAAGAAAGCGAATATTAAGTTAGACAGAAAATCTTTGGCTGATTTAGCCGAGAACCACCCCGCTACTTTTAAGAAGGTTGTAGAGGCGGCTAGGTAGTCTTAACTGGCTCCTGCTGCTTTTCTGGCATTGGTCCGCGAATGAAATCGTGGGCCTTCTTTAATACAGACTCGCTATCACGATAAGTTTTTAGAATACGCCTCGCGTCACGATAGAGGAACCAGCCGTAGCCACTGTGTTCTTCAGAAATCCTGACTTCTTTTTTCCTGGACTCGGCTAGATAAAAAATAACGACTTTAAATATCTTGTTCTTTCCTTTGTAGAAATGATATTTTTCATAATCCTTAAACCTGTTTCTTATTTTTAAATCCTCTTGTTTCAAACCGGTTTCTTCAACCGTCTCCCGAAGCGCTGCCTCAAGGCTTTTCTCTTCTCCCTCTATATGCCCCTTTGGGAAGTTCCAATAACTGCCTCCGTGGTAAAGAAGCAAAAACTTAGGGCCATCTTTGGTCCTTCTATAAACTATTATTCCTGCCGATATCTCTTTGGTAGTCTCAGGCATTCTTAAGTAATTTGAGCATTTTTTCTACAGGCCAGGCATTGATTACATCTTCCCGCTTTGCCCAGCCGCGTCTGGCCTGCGCAATACCGTATTCCAAAAATTGGAAGTGGTTAACGGCATGCGCATCGGAATCTATGGAGAGTTTGACCCCCGCCTCAATACACTTTCTGATGTATTCATCTTTAAGATCGGCTCTGTCTGGTAAGGCATCTATTTCCAGAATAGTCCCGGTCTCTTTAGCTACGCGGATAATTTCATCCATATCTAGCTCATAAGCGGCACGCTTACCAATAAGACGGCCAGTGGGGTGGAAGATGATGTCCACATGCGGATTTCTTATCGCTTTCACGATTCGGTCCGTTTGCTCCTTTTTAGAGAGATTAAAATAAGAATGGACCGAAGCGCCAACCACGTCAAGTTTAGAGAGAGCCTCATCGCTTAAATCCATGCTGCCGTCCTTTAAAATATCGCATTCTGTGCCCTTTAAAATTGTAAAGTCTGGATTCTTCTTCCTTATTTTGACGTTAATCTTGTCTATCTCCTTGCCTTGTTCTGCTAATCTTTTCTCATCCAACCCTCCCGTCATAGCCAGGCGTTTAGTGTGGTCGGTTATAACAATATAGTCCAAGCCGTAAGCTATAGCGGCCTCTGCCATATCCAAAATAGTGCCACCACCATCAGTCCAGCTCGTTTGTATCTGTAAATCTCCCCTTAAGTCTTTGTAGTCTATTAATTTAGGCAGCTTGCCTTCCTTAGCGGCACTTATTTCTCCTGTCGTCTCCCTAAGCTCCGGCACAATGAAATCCAAGCCAAGCTTTTTATATATCTCTTCTTCGGTTTTACCGGCAATTCGTTTCTTGCCCTTGAACAGACCATATTCGTTAAGTTTATAGCCACAATCAATAGCAAGTTGTCTCAAAGCCACATTGTGGTCTTTACTGCCGGTGAAATAGTTTAAGGCTGCACCAAATGAACTCTCTGGAACCACTCTTAAATCAACATTAAGACCGCCTCTTATCTTAACTGAGGACTTAGTCTCGCCCTTCGCTACCACATTAACAACTTGAGGTAGAGCAATAAAATATTCCATTACTTTTTTAGGATTTTTTGAAATCACTAGAATATCTATGTCTCCAACGGTCTCCTTGCGCCTTCTAATTGATCCCGCTACCACCACTTTTTCAACTTCTTTAAGTTTTTTGAGCCTTGCCTCTATTTCCATAGCCATAGAGACTGCGTAGCCCAGAATCATTCTAGTCCCAGAACTTTCTAAGAATTCTATGCCTTTTAGTATTTTCTTCTCCGATTTTTCCCCGAAGCCCTCCATCTTCTTTATCTTACCGGCTCGGGCCGCCCTCTTTAAATCTGCTACGTTTTTTATTTTAAGTGAGACATAAAGTTTCTTGATATTTTTGGGGCCCAACCCTTCGATCTTTATAAGCCCGGCTAAATCTACCGGTGTCTTTTTCTTTAAGTCTTCATGGTACTTAATTTTACTAGTTTGAATAAACTCCTCTACCTTCTCCGCTATAGACACCCCTATCCCTTCTATTTGCTCCAGGGCCTTGAGGCCGCCACTGTTATAAATATCTGCCACGCTTACTCCCACGGACTCAATATTCTCCGCCGCCTTCTGGTAGGCTCGGGTCTTAAAAGAATCTCCATCCATAGAGAGGTATTCGCTTATTTCTTGGAGAATTTCGGCTATCTCCCGGTTTCTCATTTCAGTTGGGGGTATTCCTTGGAGTATGATTCAGAATTATCGGCTGACTAGATTTAACTTCTCCCGGCAGGATTATTTTTGGCAACGAAAAAATTATCACGGCAGAGAGAAAAGAGAAAAAAGCGGCTAAGTAGAAAATTATATTGAACCCAAAAGTATCTGCCAAATATCCTCCGGTGAGCCCCGTGACCATAGAGGCGATACCCAAACCAACGCCATCTATAGACCAGTCAAAAGCAAACTTATCTTTATCCAGATGCCTGGAAAAAATTCCCTGCCAAGCCGGCGCGTAGAGACCAAAGGCTATGCCTTGAACAACCATAGTTATATAAAGTTCTGCAATGGTAGTCACTAAAGAGAAAGAAAAAGCGGCTAGCGAGGCTAAAAGCAATCCTACAATCAAGACATAAAAATCATCCTTCTCTACTTTTCTTCTGTCTAATAAACCAGCTATGGGCAATTGGACAATGCTTCTGGCCGCCCAGTACACAGAGACGGCCGCCCCAGCGTTAAAAATGCTTGCGCCGGCAATATGTTCCACTATAAAGACGGACATAATAGGAGCGAGTAATCCCCACCCGCTAAAAAGCGACAAGTCGCAAAGAACAAAATATCTTATAACTTTATTGAATTTTAACGGTCCTATAATTTCATTCAGCATCCTTTTTGACCCTTATCGTGCCGCTTTCCAAATAGACTCTGGCCGAATCCCCACGCTTTAATTCATCTTTAAGTATCAAACTGGAAAGTTCCGACTTAATCTCTTTAGAGATAACGGCCCGCAAAGGCCTCGCCCCAAAAGAAGGGTCAAACCCGAGAGTTGCTAGTTTCTTCAAGGCGTCCTCACTAACGCTTAACCCAATGCCTTTTTCTTGGAGGGTCTTCGTCAAATCGTTCAGCATCAGCTCGGCAATACGCTCCATGTCTGCCAAACTTAGATTCTTAAAAGTTATAACCTGCATCCTGTTCAAGAGTTCCGGCCTGAAATGGTTAATAAGTTTCTTCTTTAACTCTCCGGCAATGAAACCCATATCTCTGCCCTCATCAAGAGATACCTTAATAAAATTAGATTCGGCGTTGGATGTGGCAATAATAATGGTGTTTTTAAAGTCTATAGTTCTGCCCAGATTATCTGTCGCCCTACCCTCATCAAAGACCTGCAAGAATAGATTCAAAACATCGGCGTTGGCTTTCTCAAATTCGTCTAAAAGTATCAGACTGTAAGGCTTCTCTAAAATTGTCTCTGTTAGGGCTCCAGCGATCTCACCGTCCGGAGAACCGATAAAGCGATAAAGGCTCGTTCTATCTTGGTACTCCGACATATCAAATCTGACCATCATCTGCTCAGAGCCAAATTGAATCCGAGCCAATATCTTGGACAACTCTGTTTTACCCACGCCAGTAGGTCCTACAAATAAAAACACTCCAATCGGCCCCTTACTGCCGGTGAGCCCACTTCTATATTCCCTTAGAGTTCTTGAAACTGCCGCCACCGCTTCTTCCTGATCAATCAGGCGACCATGTATCAACGCTTCCAGATTTAAAAGCTTCTCTCTTTCTGCTTCTCCGGTCTCGCGAAGAGGCACGTTAGTTCTTTTTTCGGCGATAGAAATTATATCATCAGGCGTTATGGTCTTACTCCCTTTATGGGCGCCTTCCGAAAGTGCTTCTTTTAAAAGGTCGTCAGCCGAGGACGGCAGCAGTCTTTCGTGGAAATATCTTTTAGCTAATTCCACTGCTTTTTTAATAGCCCCGTAAGTAATTTTAATTTGATATTGGTCCTCTAGAATAATACTGTCATAAGTCAAAACTTTCTCCGCCTCCGCCGAGGTTATTTCTTGAATCTGCACAAACTGAAAAGCATCTGCGAAAGATCCTTCTCCTTCTATGGATTTCTTGAAATCTTTAGGATAAGTAGAACCTATAGTTGGGAAGTCGTTGGATAAAAGGAGTGGGATAAGGGTATCAGTAACATTAAGTTCGTACTTACCGGCTGTTCGCGATAGATTGTGTATATCGGGTACATAGAGAACCACGTTGCCAGCCTGATTTATTTCTTTAAAAATAGTTTTGACCCTCTGCTGTTGTTCTCCTGTATCGGCTCCAGCTAAAAGAGAATTTATGTCCAGAGCCACTAACCTTTTATCAAAAAGTGGAGCCGGTACTTTGTCTCCCACTATGTTGTAAGCGAGATGCGCTACCAACGCTTCTTTGCCAGCCCCGGCCTCTCCAACTAGAATCACGTTCGGTTTGTTTGGTCTAGAGAGCACGTCCAACATCCTGTCGTATTCCTTCTCGTGACCAACCAAAAATCCAGCCAAGCCGGCCCTAGCCATATCGGTAAAATCTACTCCAAATCTGTCTAAAGTTGGGGTTGGTCTCGCTGTCCAGGCGCGGTTTATAACGCGATGTTTAAGCGCGTAAGGGCTTCCAACAAATCCACCCAAACTAGTTGGGGGTCTTTTAAACCAAGAGTGTTTCCTAAATCTTCCAAAGACCAAGGCACTCTCCATGTCTTGCGGAACAAGTTTAAAAAGATTTAAGGCTTTAGCTACCTCCCCGTTATTCACTCCGACCACAGAAGCAAAAAGATCTGAAGCAGAAATTTGTTTAAGGGAGTTTTCTCTCCCAAAAGCAATGGAAGCTACCGTTAAATCTCTTATTTTAACTGTGACCTCCTCGCGACTTTCTTTGGCCGCAACAAAACTTTTTTCCAGATATTCGGAAATCTTGCTCCCAAATTCATCTGGGTCTATGTCTAACCTAACTAAGGCTTCTTTGACTTCGTGAAGCTGTAGTAGATTGTTTATTAGATGAAGATAAAAATCTCCCCCAAAAATGAGGGCGTTGTCAGCACAACGCGCCAATATTTTTATGGCTTTAGCCTCTAAATAGTCGGCTACGTTTACCTCTCCGGAGGGGGGTATGTTATACAAATAATGTCTCGTTTTGCGCCTCGCGAATAGTCCATGAATTAAATAAAGTAATAGTATTAAACCTGGGTAGATTACCCTAGGCGTACCGGAGAAAATTGCGACTGGGGCCACCACCCACAAAATTACCATCCAAATATCAAAAATCATGACAACAATTTTCCGCGACACCGCCGGCATCTCTAAAAATCTATCTTGGAAATAAAAACGTTTTAAATCGTCCATTGGTTTGGTAATCCGTAAGCGACCAGTGTTTCATAAACCAAGTAAAACGGCATTAGACACCAGGTTAAATAAATTAGAACGAAGATTATGGCGAGAGCCATATAAAGCACAAGGCCGATAAATAACCTGGCTAATCTGAAAATAAACCCCAGAATGTACCCGAGAATGGTTCTGTCTTGATAAAGAGGTTCAAAAAAATGATGCAGATTAACCCTAAGAGCCAGGCTTCTGTCCAAAGTTCTAAAAATATGCGAAGCTAAACGACTTAACAGAAAGAAAAAACCAACATACCAGTCTCTGAAAAACTCAACAAGCTTATAAACGAATCTTGTTGTAATATAGGTAAGGATAGATGCCACCTGATAATTATAGCCCAAAAACAGAAGCTCTTCATCAACTCCAGCAAGAAACGGAGGAAGATAAAAACCTGCCTCTCCAGGGGGCCAACCTGGTATTTGGTGAAGGCAGCCCCGATTCTGAAATCCTTTTTATTGGGGAAGCCCCCGGTTTTTACGAAAATATCCAGAAAAGGCCTTTTGTAGGACGTTCCGGACAGCTTTTGAATGTCATGATAGAAAGTCTGGGCTGGAAAAGAGAAGACGTTTACATAACTAATATCGTGAAACGCCGTCCTCCAGAGAACAGAGATCCGTTGCCAGAGGAAATAGAAGCTTATTCTCCCTATTTGATGAGGCAGGTTGAAATAATAAACCCTAAAATAATAGCCACCCTCGGCAGATTCTCTATGAACTTTTTTATGCCGGCCGGTAAAATTTCCCGTGATCAGGGAAAAATATTCTGGTTGGGGGATCGTCTCATTATACCGCTTTACCACCCTGCGGCGGCGCTTCGTTCCACCACCGTTAAAAACGAACTTAAGAAAAGCTTTGATAAGCTCCCTGTTATTAAGAAAAAGTACGGAATGTTTCTGAAAAAAAAGAAAAGCGGCGGGAGTCCCGAAGTTGAAACCACACCTTCCGTACCTGAACCCAAGGAACAGCCCCTGCTTTAATACAGGGAATCCCGAGAGCCGTTACCGAAAGAACTAATATCTCTTTCTTTAAGTTTTTTAAGACTAGAGAATGTGTGGTCTTTGCTCAATATATCAACCAATTCTTTGCCTCCTAAAAAGTGCGGCAGTATTACATAATCGGCTCCTTCCTTATATAGTTCTTCGGCTTCTCTTTCACTATCCGCGGTCAAAATTACCTTAGCTTTGGCGCCACGGCTTCGCGCCGAAGATAATATAGAAAGATTGTCTCTCATGTCGGGAGCGGTGGAAATAATAACGCTAGCCTTATCTAGCCCCACGAAATCTCGTATGGCCTCTTCAGTAATATCGCCGTAAAAAACTGGGAATCCTTCCTCGCGAAGATGCCTTACCACCACGGGGTCAAAGTCCACCGCCACAAAATCACGAGACGAACTAGCTAAAGTTCTTAGTATCCCTTGTCCCATCCTGTGAACGCCGATAAGCACCAAGTGGTCGCTCAAATTAGTTTCTTCAACCGGCTCTTCTACAATCCCTCTTTTCTTTTCAAAAAACTTCAAAGCCGGCTTAAATACTTCATAAATCTTATCCCCGTAATAAATGAAATAAGAAGATGTTAAAATTGTCATTATCCCTATCAGAGTAACAAGAGATACCTCGGCGCTCCCCAAATGCCCCAAACGGCTTCCTAAAACCATGATCACAAAACTGAATTCAGAAATTTGCGCGAAAGTGAGACCCGACAAGAATGAAGTGCGCGCCTTATAACCCATAATGCCCATAATAATAAGAATTATTAGAGGATTGCCAACAAGAACGAATAAAGAAAGGATGACGGTGGGGAATATGGCTTCCGATGTTATACCAAGCATCATACTTGTACCCAAGCCCACGAAAAACAGTATCAAAAAGAAATCTCTAAGTGGCCTCAAGCGTGAAGATATCTGGAAATTTTCCGAGGAACCGGCTAAGGCCAGTCCTGCCAAAAATCCACCCACCTCCATTGATAAACCTACAAATTCAGAACCGGCCAAGGCCGATATCCCCAAAGCCCAAGCAATGCTGAAAAGGAATAAGAGCTCCCTTGACCTGCCGATAAGGTCGAGAAGCTTGTAAAGATATCGGGAAGAAAACATCACTAAAGCTATAAATATAGAACCCTTGATGAGGGTTAGGAAGAAACTCCTGCCCAAATCTTCGCCGCCGGCAAAACCGGAAAGAAAAAGTAATAAAAGGATCGCTACTACATCTTGAACCAAAAGTGCCCCAAGGACGATTCTTCCATATAAACTCCTCAAGTCCTTTTTTTCAGATAAGAGTTTAACCACCACTATGGTAGAGGAAAAGGTCAGAGCTACGGAAATATAAAGCGACGGGATTGTGGCAAACCCCAAAGTGTACAAAATCGCAAAACCCAGAGAAAAGGTAAACACTATCTGCCCGAGACCCACCAGAATTGCCGGCCGGCCGATGTGTTTCAACTCTTTCAAATTCATTTCCAACCCCACTATAAAAAGAAGTAGAGCTACTCCTAAGGAAGAAAGACCAGAAATTATCTCCACGTTTTCCTGGGTTATATAACCTAGGGAGCTTATTACCAGTCCGGCGGCGATGAAACCAATGATGGATGGCTGACGCAAGAGATGGAAAAGTATGCCGATAGCGGCGGCCGCGATAACGGCTATAACTATATCAGTAAAAAGCATCTTACTAATTATAGCCTAAAATTATGCAGTATTCTTGAGTCAGTCCGCCGATCACTCGATAAGGCGGCACGCTCTTGCAAGCCTACGATTTGCGCTTCAACTGAAAACACTTGTTTGTCGATCTTCGGTGTAAACTATTTATTTCAACCATTCTCTCCAGTTTTTTGGCCAACCAAGAAGGATAAGAAGCGCCAATGGCGCGCCGATATTTGCCCATCGTTCTACGAAATCCCAGACTGGATCACCGATGAAGGGCAGAACATGCATAAACGCTGTCCACGATGTCCAAATTACCGCCCAAAGCAAAATTATGCGAACCGGTTTGAACAACACAAACAACGCAACAACTACATCAAGTATGCCTACGGCGAGAAGAAGTTGTGTGGCAAGCCCCGCATCCCAGCCGCCAAAATCCATTATCCATTGAACCCAGTTTTCTTTTCCCTGCAACGCAAACACGCCATGGCCGAAAAATGTACCAAAAATAGCGACTCGTAGAACCCACTCGGCGACTTTAATATTGTTCATAAGTTTACAAATTAGATTTAAGTGGAGAAGTTGACCAAATTCTCATGATTATTATAGCACATACTATGAAGTGTAAGGGCCTACTCTTCAAAAACTTCATCTCCTTCCCTAACCCGGCTTTTAACCTTAACGCCGATTTGTTTCCCCTTTTTAGCCAGCCTTATTTCCTTATGGTCAAACTGCATAGAAGAAATTGCTTGCCCGAAGTCGGTTGTAACCCCTTTAAAACGAATCTCCTTGCCTACTTTGATGTCTTTACTGAATTTAACTATGGCTACTTTAATCCCGCCATAATAATGGACTATTTTACCAATCTTCTTGGATTTTTTGCCTTTAATTACCTTCTTACTAACGGCCGGCTTTTTAATTTTAGAGGTAGTGCCCATTTTTTTCTTTATCCCGAGCAATGATTTTAAGAAGCTCATTTAAAAGGGTTTTGGGGTCTTTTGCGAAGACTATTTTATCTTTTCTCTCTTCGGCGCGATGCGACTTCTCAATTAAGTTCTTGATTAACTCATCTGTTTCCCAAGAACCCTCCAGTATTCCAATGGGCTTGCCGTCTTCAAAGGCGATTGTGAACTCGTTGATAGTTCCCATTCGCCCCGGGCCGACAATAACGGCGTCAGCCGATCGGGTCAAGAGTAAATTCCTACCAGAATAACCGAAGCCTGTGTAGATAATAATATCATGATAATCAATCGGTAATTTGTAAATACTCACGTGGTCTCTCTCGCTGCCCGCCGGAGAAATGCCGACCACTATGCCTCCTTCTTCTTTGGCTCCTTTAGCTGCCCATAGGGGAAACCCTGTGGTAGCCCCTTCCACCAAAACACAGTTTCTTCTGGCTATTTCTTTGCCCAATTCCGTGCCCATGGCAAAGGCATCGTCTCCAAAATAACTCGTCTCGGCTGCTCCAGAAACACAAATCTTATATTTAGGTCTGATGTCTTCTATGGCCATTATGGCTTAATTATAGCACCACTTCCTCTCCAGCCGAAGGCACTTTGGCGAGAATTGCCAGCTTGTCTTCTATAGCTACAGCTAAAGCCTTACTTGCCTCCAGGTCGCCTTGCACCACAAAAACTCTCTTAAGAGTCCCTTTCATTGGCCTAACCCAATCTATAAGTCTCTTTTGGTCGGCATGAGCAGAGTAACCTGGAATGTGAGCTACTTTACAGTTCACCGCGACTTCTTCTCCCATTATTCTGACTGACTTAGCTCCCTCCAATATCTGCCTCCCTAAAGATCCTGCGGCTTGATAACCGACAAAAAGTATCGTGCTCTTGGGGTCAGGCAGATACTCTATTTCATGGAAAAGAATTCTGCCGCCTTGAGACATACCAGAGCCGGCGATAATTACTTTCGGAGAGGGTACATCTTTAATAGCTCTGGACTCTTCCGTAGTCATGGTTAATTTCAACCCAGGAAAATCAAAAAACTTTCCTGAACCAATCATTTTGTGAGCCTCTGAATTAAAATAGTTTAAATATTTCTCGTAAACCGATGTCAGCTTTATAGCTAACGGACTGTCTACGAAAACGGGGATTCGCGGGATACGACCGTTTTCAATAAGCGCGTCCAGGTGATAAAGCAAAACTTGGATTCTCTCCAGCGCGAAAGCCGGAATCATCAGAACTCCGCCTGATTTAACGGCGTCTTCAATCACATCCTCCAAGAGATCCTCCCTTTTCTCCAGATCTTCGTGCAGCCTGTCTCCATAGGCCGATTCCACTAAGCAATATGTAGCGTGTACTTGAAGTGGCGTCCATTCCCTAATGAGTGGCGGATTAACATTACCTAAGTCACCAGAAAAAACTATCGTCTTTTCGTCTCCCTCAACCACTATGGAGCTAGACCCAAGAATATGCCCAGAGTTTACTAATGTGATGGAAAAACTTCCTACCTTAATCGTAGTGTTATATTCCAAGCCTTTCCATAAAGATATAATTCCAAGAACATCTTTAGCGTTATAAATAGGTTCTCTCTTTTCTCTTTCCGCTTCTCTACTTAATATTCCTTCCGAATCAAGAAGAAGATCCCTCGCAAAGTCTCTGGTAGGAGGAGTGGAATAAATGGGCCCGCGGTAACCCTCTTTATAAAGCTTGGGCAGACGGCCCGTGTGGTCAATATGGGCGTGGGTTATAAAAACTCCTTTAATATCTTTTAAGTCGTAAGCAAATGGCGCGAAGTTATCCTTATCTGAATTGTGCCCCGACTGAATAAGCCCGCAATCAACCAAAATCTTGTCCCCGCTATCGGACTCTAAAAGATAATTGGCGCCGGTAACTATTCCGGCTCCGCCGAAAAAAGTAAGTTTCATTGTTTAGTTAGGATTATAGCTTTGAAAGCTCCTCGCGAACAACCACTCTGTCGTCCCAGGCAGTTTTAGTTCCTTGGGGCCCCATAATCCAAGGCTCGGCTCCCTTGCCGGTAATGACTACTATGTCTCCGTCTTCCGCCGATTCTAAGGCAACTCTAATAGCTTCCCGCCTGTCTAATATTTTCTCGAAATTATGCTTCCCTTCAACTTGTTTCAAAATATCCATCGGGTTCTCATCATACGGGTCTTCATTAGTCACTATTACTTTCTTACAAAACTCGGCGGCCACGTCCCCCAAGACCGATCTTTTCCATTTGTCCCTGCCTCCACCAGCGGCGCCGGTAACACAAATCAATTTTTTGCCTTTCAACCCATAATCTTTATTTAGGGTTTCATAAACTTTGCGCAGGGCTTGTGGTAAAAAAGCGTAGTCCACCAGAACCTTGAAGTTCTTATGTCCGCCAACTGGCGGATTAACGAATTCCATTCTGCCCGGCAAGGTCTTAACCGCCTCTACAGCTCTTAAAGATATCTCTTCCAGAATATGCTCCGAGTTAGCAAAAGAAAGCGCAGCCACCGCATTCATCCGGTTAAATTCTCCTTCCAAATGAATTTTCAGATTGGGGTAATCAGAACTTTTGAAAACTATTTTCTCTTTGGCGGGGATTTTGTTGAAGAATTCAAAGTTTTCATCATCTCCGTTTAAAACGTGAATAGGAGAAATATTGAACAGTTCGGCCTTAGCGGCCCTGTATTTTTCAAATCCGCCGTGTGATTCCAGATGCTCCGGAGAGAGATTAGTAAGAATGGCGGCGTAAAAATCTATAAACTTATGCCTGTATTGCCTAATACCTTCCGAGGTAACTTCCAAAAAAACATATTGAGCCTTCGCCCGCCTGGCATCAGAGAGAAACTTCTGGACCTTGAAACGGCCCGGCATAGTCATCTTAAGCATATTAGGCTCTTCTTTATCTAACACCTTGAAACGCAGACCCGATAAAGATGCTGTCCGGTAGCCGGCCGCGGCAAATATTTCATGCAGAAACTCTACCGTGGTTGTTTTGCCGCTCGTGCCAGTCACGCCTATAACCTTCATGCCTACAGACGGGAATCCGTAAACCACCGCGCCTCCTAAAGCCAAACACCAGTGATAAATCGGAGACAGCGATCTAAAAATTTCTTTGGGTATAAATCTTTTTATTTGTATCAGAATTCTATTCATTCCATTAGCCTCTCAGTTTTTGCAAGGCTTCTCTAAGTCTTTCGTCAACTCCCTTGAGTTTCGGGTCAATCTTGTCCATGGCTGCTTTGGCTTGCTTAGCCGAATAGCCGAGACTCAAAAGCGCTTCGTAAACATCTTCGTCCGATTCCATAAGGCGCACCGTTTCTTCTCCGGTGCCAATCTCCACGAAAACTTTATCTTTAAGTTCCATGACAACTCTCGCGGCCGTCTTCCTGCCTATACCAGCCGATCTTTGCAATAAATCGCTTTCACCTCTTGCTATGGCGGCCACTAAATTATCCACCGGAGCTAAGCTTAATATCCCCAAGGCCGTTTTAGGTCCGACTCCGGAAATAGAAACCAGGGCTTCAAAAAGTTTGAGTTCCTTTTCTTCTAAGAAGCCATAAAGGCTCATGGCGTCTTCTCTCACATGAAAATGAGTCAGAAGTTTAATTTCTTCCCCAAGATTTGGTAATTTCTTTATGGTGGACGTCGGAACAAATATTTTATAGCCGATTCCGTGAGCTTCCACTACAACGAAGTTAACCTTTTTGCTCTCCAACTTGCCTGAAACAAAATGAATCATCCTTACTATTATAGTCTGTTTTGACTTTTGAGTAAGGCCAGAATAATATGAGGCATGATCTCAAAAGAAATCCTAAAGGAGATGGAGTCTCTATTAAAAGAAGAGAAAAAGAGACTAGAAAAAGAAATAAAGGGTATAGGCAGTGCTGATCTGGGCCGTGACGGTCACGACTTAGAAGAAGAGGCCGACGAAAGCGAACAGGCTGCTATTAATGAAGGCGTGGCTGTCTCCCTGAAAGACAGCTTAAAAGATATTAATTTCGCCTTAGATAAAATTGGAGCTGGAGCTTATGGAATATGTGAAGAATGTGGCAATGAAATTTCCGTAGAGCTCTTGAAAGTTGATCCCGAATCTCGTCTGTGCCAAAGCTGTAAACTTAAGGAGGGGAAGGAAGAGAAATAAAATCACCCATGCGTTTCGCCAAAGTTTATTCGGCTGAACTCGAAGGCATTAAGGGGAAACTTATTGAAGTGGAGGTCGACTTAAACGTCGGCCTTCATAGTTTTAATATTGTGGGATTGGCCGATAAGGCTCTTTCGGAGGCTAAAGAAAGGGTTGGTTCCGCTATCAAAAATACCGGGCTTAAGCCACCGACTAAAGAAAACAGGAAAATAACTGTTAATCTTGCCCCGGCCGATGTTAAGAAAACCGGTTCACAGTATGACTTGGCTATAGCAGTCGGCTATTTATTAGCCACCGAACAGATCAAAAATCAGCCCGGCAAAAGCCTTTTCTTAGGAGAGCTGGCCCTAAATGGCGATATCCGCCCTATAGCCGGCGCCCTTAATTTCGCCACTCTAGCTAAGAAAATTGATATCACCGAAGTATTTCTCCCGGCTAGTAACGCCGGTGAAGCCAGTCTCGTTAAAGGAATCTCTGTTTTCCCGCTTAATAATTTAGCCGACTTAATAAATCACTTGGAAAAATTGAAGCCGATTACTCCTTTCCCTAAACAAGATTTTGTCCCGGAGGATGTTTTATCGGATGTAGATATAGAAGATGTAAGAGGACAGGAATCCGCGAAACGCGCCCTGATGGTGGCGGCCGCCGGTGGACACAATATATTAATGAGCGGCCCGCCAGGGTCAGGTAAAACTATGCTGGCTCAAGCTTTCAACTCTATCCTTCCTCCGCTGTCCTTAGAAGAATCTATTGAGGCTTCGGAAATTTGGAGCGCAGCCGGGCTCCTCTCGGGGTCTCACCTTAAAAGCAGGCCCTTTCGTATGCCTCACCAGACTGCTTCGCCTGTATCTGTAATCGGTGGCGGGCAAAACTCCAAGCCCGGAGAGATAAGTCTGGCTCATCGTGGGGTTTTATTTCTGGATGAGCTCCCAGAATTCAGAAGAGATCTTTTGGAGGCTCTAAGACAACCTATGGAATCCGGTGAAATAACGGTCTCCAGAATTAGAAACAATCTTACCTACCCAGCCAGATTTACGCTGGTGGCCGCTATGAACCCCTGCCCTTGTGGCTACTGGGGAGATACAGAAAAAGAATGTAAATGCAGCGCTTACGAAGTTTTTAAATATCAGAAAAAGATATCTGGCCCTCTCTTAGATAGAATTGATATTCAAATCAACGTTCCCCGTATTAAGATTGATGAACTAAAAGTTCCAAGCTCGGCAATCAAAGGAAACGACATAAGAAAGAGAGTCGGGAGGGCTAGGGCTTTTCAACGAGAAAGATTTATGAATAATGGCCTCGGCATCATCACTAATTCAGAGATGAATTCAAAAACCTGTGAAAAACTAACTAATTTAACTCATGGAGCCGAACAACTTATCAAAGAAATATTTGATAAAGTACACCTATCCACCAGGGGTTATTACCGTATACTCAAAACCGCTAGAACTATCGCGGATCTGGAAGAAAGCGAAATCGTAGAGGCTCCGCATATCTCTGAAGCCTTCCAGTTGAGAGTCCGAGAAAAATGATATATATCATACAGGGGTTTAGTATACTATAGTACTGATCAGTACTATAGTATACTAGCAGAAAAAAACAAATGGACAAGCCAAAAGACGCGCAACCTTCTCTAAACCCACAGCAACAGGAAGCCATCTCGCATGGAGAGGGCCCCCTTTTAATTTCTGCGGGCGCGGGCAGCGGAAAAACCAAGACTTTAACACAGAGAGTAATAAAACTTGTGGGGCAAGGCATCCCTCCAGAAAGAATTGTAGCTATCACTTTCACCAACAAAGCGGCTGATGAAATTAAGTCCAGGCTCCGCTCCAGCTTCAAAGACCTGGAAACATTGCCATTTTTGGGAACGTTCCACTCTTTTGGTGCGAGAATTTTAAGAGAGGAGGCGGTACTTGTGGGGCGGGCAAATAATTACGTGATTTTTGACAACGACGACTCGGAAAAAGTCTTAAAAAAGACAATCAAAGACATGGAGCTTTCCGCAGAGAAATATCCAGTCGGCAAAGTTCAGAAGAAAATCTCTTTTATCAAAGACGAGTTGGCAGACTCTTCGGAACTAGAAGACCCCTTTAGAGGTATTTTTGAAAAGTACGAAGAGAGACTAAGGCTACAAAACGCTTTTGATTTTGACGACCTGATAGAAAAGCCTGTCAGGATTCTGCAGAGAAATAAGGAAGTCTTGGAAAAATATCAAAATCGTTTTGAATATATTCTGGTGGACGAATTTCAGGATATTAATACCAGCCAGTACGCTCTTATAAGGTTACTGGCTCACAAACATAAAAATCTTAACGTGGTGGGAGACGACAACCAATCTATCTATAAGTTCCGCGGAGCCGATTTCAGAAACTTCCTTAATTTTGAAAAAGATTGGCCAGAAGCGAAGATTGTTCATCTGGGAGAAAATTACCGATCCAGTAAAAACATAGTTGACGCGGCGGCTAGTCTAATCAAAAACAATAAACTCCAACGCCCCAAGAAACTTTGGACATCTAATGACGGAGGCGAACCGGTGAAAGTTTTGGCATCTTGGAACGCGGAGGAAGAGGCGGTTAAAATCGTTGCTGAACTCTTGAAGGGCAACTTAGGCAGCTCGGCAATCCTATACAGGACCAACGCACAGTCTAGGGCCATTGAACAGGCTCTCAACTTTAACTCTATCCCCTACGAGATTTTTGGCGGCCTGAAATTTTACGAAAGAAAAGAAATTAAAGATGTTGTAGCTGGCTTGCGCTACGCCATGAACCCAAAAGACGAAATTAGTTTGGAGCGTTTACATAAAACCTTCCGCAAAAAAGAATTTCTTGAACTTCAGGAAAAGCTCCCTGCTTTAGGAGATAAACTCTCCCCAATTGAGCTTATTGGCTTCATTATTAAGGCCAGCCAGTATGAAAGTTACCTGGAAAATAAATTTGATAACTATGAAGAACGGCTTGAGAACATTGTAGAGCTCATTAATTTCGCTTCTAACTTCCCAACTCTTATTGGATTTGTGGAACGCATTTCGCTCCTTGAATCCACCGACAAACTTAAAACCGACACTAATATCAAAAGAGTGAAGCTAATGACCATTCATCTCTCAAAAGGCTTGGAATTCGATAACGTTATTATCGCTGGCGTTAATGAAGGCACAATTCCCCACCAACGGTCGCTTCTCTCAAATGACGACATAGAAGAAGAAAGAAGGCTGATGTACGTAGCTATGACGAGGGCAAGGAAAAGACTAACGCTAAGTTTTTATGGCCTAGCTTCTCGTTTTCTGCAGGAAATACCGCCTGAGCTGATTGATTTTGATACCAAAAATAATTGGGCAGATGAAGACGAAGTAAATCTAATCTGATGGGCCAGCGTTTAGGACAACACTTCCTGACTGACGAAAATGTCTTAAAAAGCATTGTTTCGTTTGTGGGAATAAAATCTACAGACACTGTTATTGAGATAGGGCCTGGGCACGGCGAGCTTACTAAATATCTTGCGGATAAGAAACCCAAGAATCTTGTTCTTATAGAAGCGGACAGAGAACTCGTCCCAACTCTTAGAAATAATTTTCCCGAAGCCAAAGTGGTAGAAGGCGATGTTTTGGAAGTCTTAGAAGATGTAATCTCTACTATCAAGGGGGATTTTATTTTAGTGGGCAATATCCCTTACTACATCACCGGCTACCTCTTTCGTATTATCGGAGATTTAAATAAAAAACCTAAAGTAATAGTTTTCACTGTTCAGAAAGAAGTTGCGGAAAGAATTTGTGCTAATCCGCCACAGATGAATTTGCTTGCCGCCAGTATTCAGTTCTGGGCTGAACCTAAACTGGAAATGATTATTAAAAAAGGTTTATTTAGTCCTCCGCCTAAAGTTGATAGCGCGGTTCTTAAATTAGTAACCAAAAAGTCCATTATCAAGGCTAAAGTTTATTACCCTTTTATCAAAACCCTCTTCAAACAACCAAGAAAAACCATTCTTAATAATATTTCTTCTGGCCTGGATATGCCAAAAATAGAAGTAGAAAAAATACTTGTCCAAGCTAAAATATCTCCCTCCTTGCGCCCCCAAGCTCTTAAGATAAGCGATATAACTAGCCTAGCTCGTGTTTTTGAGGCATAAAAGTGATATTATTTAGGTAAACACACATGCCTAAAAAGTCAGTAATATCTACCTTATTCCTAGTTGCTTTATTGCTCCCTATTATCGTTCCTGCCGGCACAGCTTTTGCTCAACCTACTTTGCCCACTGGACAGCCCAGCCTCAACTCCTTTCTGAACAACAATAATAATCTATTCCCAACAACCCCCCTTAACACAACAACCGCCAATTCCACGCCCGCAGTAACCGCTCCGTCCGCAACAGGCAGTAATGGGTCAATCAACCTTTTTTCTGGGTTTGATTGCGCTTCAAGTAATGCGGGCTCGACATTAAATTACACAACCGACGTTGCTATAGTAGGTTTGCCTATTTTCTTATTGGATTTAATTACCAGCTTCTTAGCCGACCCGCCATCTGGAGGATTTTCTATCGCTGGGTTCGGATTTAACGTCGATCTAGGAGGGGGGCTCGAACCATTGGACGAAATAATAGACTACGTCATGATGCTATATATCCACGTAGTAACATGGGGGATAGTCGCTAGTTTAGCTGTGTTTTTGGGGGGCTATCTTATAGACGCCGGCTTAGTTTTGAATTCTGCCCTCGGCCAGGGAGATATTTTAGACCCGATAATTGGCATAGTAAGAGGTTTGGTTAATATCGGGTTTGTCTTGGGCTTTGTTGTTATGGCCTTTGCTACTATGCTGCGCCGCGAGAAATGGACCGCGGCAAAAGTACTGCCCAAATTTATAATAGCGCTTCTCTTGGTCAACTTTAGTTCTTTCATAGCCATAGAAATAGCCAAGGTGGGCAATGGCCTAACCGGCGGTATAATCGCGGCGGCGGCCAACAAGACTGATCCATCGAAAGGGATAGGTGGCTCTTTAGCCTCAACTTTGAATATAGCTAAAATATATACAAAAATTGACTGTGCCCTTAAAGGAGACCCTAATGCCACCGCAGATAATCAAACAATTGATAATTCTACAATAAACAACATTACGAAAAATAAAAAAGTAGAAATCCCAGAAGGAGAGAAGGGGAAATTATGGGAATGGGTGTTTAGTCCGGTCAAGTGGATGTTGTCTAAAATAGCCGCGCTTATTTTCGCCGATATTTTAGCGGTCATTTCGGCTGTCACTTTATTAATCATATTTTTGTTCCTTGTTTTAAGGTATGTAGCTTTATCTATTTTAATAATTCTAGCTCCGGTAGCCTGGCTTGGTTTCGCCTTCCCCGACTTAAAAATACCCGGCATCGGTAATCTCTGGGGATCCTGGTGGGACAATTTCCTTAAGTGGGCTTTATATGGACCTGTGCTCGCTTTCTTCCTCTTGGCCACAAAATTAATGGTGGACGGAATAGGTTCAACACCTGCCCTTAGTAGTGGAACCTTGGGCTTCGCTGCAGGAATTTTACAGATGATTGTTATTATAATTTTCAGCGGCACAGGCATCTATATTGCCAGTAAAATGGGAATGATGGGATCCGACTATATCATGAAGGGAGCCGGCGTTGGCTTGGGCATGACTAGTAAAGCTATAAGCGTGCCTTTCCGCTACCAGCAAAGAAAATTTGAACAGAAGGCCGAGGATGCACAGAAGAGGGCCGAAAAATCTGGAACAGCAAAAGACATAGAAGATGCTAGAAACGCTCGGAGAAAAGCCTCGTTATTGGCAAATTGGTCAAAAGGAACGCAATTTACAGCATCAACTCCAGCCGGCGCTGTTTTATCCAAAGCCGGCTTAAGCCTACCGGCGAGTCCTTCTACTGAGCCAGTGGTAACTTCCGCTGACAGGGCTAAACAATTCGCTAAAGGAATGACAACCGAAGAACTGAATAAGGCTTACAGCCAAGAGGTTACTAGAAAAGGTGGGACCAGAAAAGAGAGGGCTGACATTATAACCGCGGAGCTTGCATCAAGAGGCAAGGGCAAGGCGGGGCTTCTCACCCAAGAAACACTCTCGGCCCTTAACGAGAATGATAATCAGAAACTATTCTTGGAAATAAGAAAAATACTGAGTAAAACAAATATTAAAGACATAAAAGTTAAGGATATTATGAGTGGGAGTGCGGCTGCTGGATTACCTCAAGAATTCTCCGATAAATTAAAGAATTCTTTTGTTGCGGAAGTGTTAAGTTCCAATCCGGATACACTAAGAGGAAGCATTAAACAATTATACGGAGAAGACAAGGAAAAATTCTCTGCCGAAATCAAGAAAGTCTTGGATTCCAACCCAACGATGGCTAACATGCCCGACTCCATCAAGAAATATTTAAAATCTTCCGCTGGCAGAAAAGTACTTCAACCATATGAAGAAGACGTCATAGATACAGCTAGAGAAGCCGGCCGCGAAGAGGGGTTTGAGGAAGCTGGTAAAAATAAAACACGATGAATTATGTAAGATTGTTTGAAAGCCTGCCGGAAAACGTCCAAGACACCCTATTGTCAACGGAAATAGCAGACGCGATATACAACTTGGGCAAGTCCATCAACTTCAACGATAAACAAATATCATCTTTGGGAGATTTAGTTGGAGACATTATTATGGGTGTAGAAAAAGAATCTGATTTAAAGGCCAAACTACAACAAATAGGCCCTTCTAACACTTTACTGGAACAGTCTGTAATAAAAATATTGGACTCTATATATCACGGTAGAAATAAACCCCAAATTCCAGATCAAGACATTGCGATAGCTACTCAAGCTCCCCAGCCTCAAACCAACTTAAGGCCTAGTTTCAAAGAACCCATCACTACTTCTTCCAGTCCCGGAGCAGAAGCCAAACCCGGCGAAATAATCCACCCCGCCCCCTTTGTGCTCCACGAAGAAAAACCCATTGAAGAAATACAAAGTCTCCATCAAGACCTCTCGGTTCAACGGCCTACTTTCTATAAACCAGTTTTTAGTTCCGAAGAGACACGCCTTAATGCTTACGCTAAGCCAAAAGCCGCTACGGTTGAATTAGGAGGTGAGGAAATAAAAAGCGACTTGCCCACTTCCCTAAAAACATCTCCACAGCATGTAAGGGTTGTTCATTACTCGGAGTTTAAGACTGATGTTAATCCGTTTGGCGGCCAGCCAACAAACCCTGCTGGTCTTATCCCCACAGAAACTCCTATGTCCAATCCGGCTGTAACACCAGCCACACAAACGCCGCAAACTCCAATTGTTCCAATTAATTCCAATAACGTCGTTGATCTCAAGGATTTACCTTTATAATAATTCGACAGGCTTACTATAAATATGCAATTCCAAGTACCACAATTTATAGAAACAGAAGACAAAATAATTGGCCCATTAACCCTACGCCAATTTATTTACATAGCCATTGGAGCAACTATAAGTGCCATACTCTTCTTTGTTCTTCAGCCCTGGTTATGGCTTATAGTAACTTTCGTTCTGATGGCAACGAGTGTTTCCTTAGCCTTTATTAAGATAAACGGAAGATCAATGTCTGTTTTTGCTCAATCTGCCTTCGGTTATATTTGGAGTCCCAGAATTTACACTTTAAAACCAAAAACTCAAGAACAAAAAATTGGCGGCGTCAGTCTTAAGCCTACTCCCACAGAGACACCCTTTGGTGGGATTAGAAGCCTTTTGGATAAGATGACTACATATAAAGCTGCTATCCCAAAGAGGGAAAAAAGCGTTAGTAACACCGATTTCGGCATCAGTAAGAAGGAAGTTAAACAGAAATACGAAGTCATCCGTAAGATTACCGGAGACAAGGAGCTTGGGCGCAGGATTGACTATAGATAGTTTTAATATTCCCGCAGAAACGAATCCCACTTGGTTTGGCGCTGTCCACGGTCTATAATTGAGATATGGCGGATACTCAACTTGCGCGCGCTCAAGACTTTGTCCAGGTTAAGGACATTAAAGAAGGCGTAGTCTTACTAAAGAATGGCGGACTTAGAAAAGTTATCTTAGTCGATGGACTTAATTTTGATTTGAAGTCGGAGGACGAACAAAGCGTTATAACCTTTGCTTATCAGAATTTCCTGAACTCTCTGGACTTCCCAATCCAGATTAGTATCCACTCCAGAAAACTTAATGTTGAGGACTATCTAAAACGCCTAGACGAACGACAGTCTAAGGAGGAAAACGAGCTTCTTAAAACCCAGATTGGCGAGTACAGAGAATTTATAAAATCTTTTGTTGAGTCTAACGCCGTAATGACGAAAAGCTTTTTTGTGACCGTGCCTTACGATCCAGTGAGCCTTCCATCCGCAAACACCTCCTTACTACCCAAATTCCTGGGCGGTGGTAAGGCTACTTCAACCCAGCAGGAAGAAATTCTGCCACGCCACCGCGAACAACTCCATCAAAGAGCCGAGCAAGTTGTGAGTGGCTTAAGACAAGTTGGCTTACGGGCCGTGAGCCTGGAAGATCCCGAACTCCTGGAACTTTTTTACAATTTCTACAATCCGACCACCATTGAAAAGAAAGAGCTGAACAATATAGACCGGAGTGGTTCCTCTGGTAGTGTTGAAGATACCATTGCTCCGACTTCTATAGAGATTACTTCTAATTATCTAAGGCTTGGTGATAAATTCGCTAAAAACCTTTTTGTCTTAGATTACCCGAGATACTTATCGAGCGGTTGGTTCTCCCCGTTAATTAACTTGCCTGAGCTTTCTGACGTTTCTATATTTATAAATCCCGTTGACACGGCCATTGCTTTACGGAAACTAAGAAGGAAGGCGACACAGTTAGAGTCGCAGATGATGTCTAATCAGGAGAAAGGACTTGTCAGAGACCCAGCGCTGGAAACGGGATTTCAAGACGTAGAAAGCTTAAGAGACTCTCTCCAGCAAGCCACGGAAAAACTTTTCGATGTGGGAGTCTATATGACTATCTATGCTGATTCCGAGAAAGATTTAAACAGACTGGAGACCGAGATAACCAACCTTTTGGATGCCAAGCTTATCAATATGAAGCCGGCTAATTTTGAGCAAACTAAAGCCTGGTCATCGGTGGCGCCGCTGGGATTGGATAGTATGAACATCTATAATCCTTTAAACTCCGGGCCGGTCTCCTCTTTCTTCCCATTTGTCTCCTTGGACTTGACCTCTGAAGACGGGATTATGTACGGAGTAAATCGTCACAATAATACTCTCGTTATTTTTGACAGATTCTCCCTGGAAAACGCCAATATGGTTGTTTTTGCTAAAGCCGGCTCCGGCAAGTCTTACGCCACCAAACTGGAAGTTATCAGGTCTATGATGATGGGAACCGATATAATAGTAGTTGACCCGGAAAATGAATATATACCAATGGCTAAGGCTATGGGCGGCAGT
Source organism: uncultured Candidatus Saccharibacteria bacterium (assembly GCA_964360065.1). Classification (GTDB taxonomy): domain Bacteria; phylum Patescibacteriota; class Minisyncoccia; order UBA6257; family Colwellbacteraceae; genus 2-12-FULL-43-11. The sequence continues at coordinate 72,698 of CAYHTW010000002.1, read as the reverse complement.
GTATTCAAAATCTCGCTAGATTCAGAAAACCACATTAACCCATTTGATGTTCCGGCTATCCCGGGAGATGAAGAACCGGGTGAAGTATTAAAATCCCACATTGTTAATCTGGTAGGACTCCTTAAATTAATGCTTGGGGAAATATCTCCCGAAGAAGAAGCTATGTTAGATAGGGCCGTCACCGAAACCTATGCCTCTCGTGACATAACTGCCGATAAAGATTTTTCTAAGGCTTCCCCGCCCCTACTAGAAGACCTGGAGACGGTTCTCGCAGGAATGGAGGGTGGCAAAGGAATGGCCGAAAGACTATATCGCTTTACTAAAGGTAGCTACGCTGGTTTCGCCAACAAGCCCACCAATGTTAATGTGACGAACCGCCTGATAGTTTTTTCCATTAGAGATTTGGAGGACGAACTTCGTCCGATAGCTATGTACATTATTTTAAATTACATCTGGAGTCTAGTCCGAGCCGAACTTAAGAAGAGGATCATGATTATTGATGAGGCCTGGTGGATGATGAAATACCCCGACTCCGCTTCCTTCCTTTTTGGACTCGCCAAACGTGGCAGGAAATACTATCTTGGCATTTCTACTATCACCCAGGACGTAGAAGACTTCCTAAACTCACCCTTCGGCAAGCCGATTATCACCAACTCATCGCTACAACTACTCTTGAAACAGGCCCCGGCAACCATAGATACAACGGCTAAGGCATTTAACTTAACCGATGTTGAGAAGAACTATCTTTTAGAGTCTGACGTGGGCCAGGGACTATTTATAGCTGGTTTAAAAAGGGCCGCTATACAGATTGTGCCGTCTTATTTTGAGGATAAGCTCATCACTACCAATCCCCAAGAAATACTGGAGATGAAGAAAGAAGAAGGAGTATAATGTTGTCGTATGTTTATTAAAACTGTTTTAGCTGAAGAGTCTACTGCCCAAGGGTTAGTTAATGCTGTCACGAAAACTGGCATTTTGGGCACGTATTCTTTTAATGATATTTTCACATGGGCCCTAGGAATTGGCGGGACACTGGCGTTAGGAATATTTATGTATGCTGGAGTGCTTTATATTGCTTCAGCCGGCAACTCCTCCAAACAAGAAGAGGCGAAAGAATGGATATGGGCTGCTGTTTACGGCTTGGTGCTTTTGGCTGTGGGATACATTCTCCTTAAACACATCAACCCAGTCATACTGGGTTAGCTACTCTATATTTGAAGCTCTCACCACTACGTAGCGTTCCTTATCATTGCCAACGCTTTCTGTGATAACATCCGGCCTCACAGAAAGCTCGGCGTGTATTATTCTTCTCTCGTAAGCGTTCATCGCCGGCAAATTAACCGCTTCTTTGGTTGCCACCGCGCGCCTTGCTGCGGCTCTCGCCAATTCCAAAATTAATCTCTCTCTTTCTTTGCGATAACCATTAACATCAACAAGCACCGGATATACATCGTACTTTTTAGCTAGTAATCTAACGACTCTGTTTAAATTAAGAACCAGGCCCGGAAGCCTTTCTGTCGTTAAAGTTGGGTCTTCTAGTGTTAAGGAAATAATTTTATTTCCACTATCTGCTTCTATGGAAAAGTTGGTAAATCCCATCAAGCTGACTAATTTATTGAGTTGTTCCTTTAAGTTCTCCATGTTTACCTTTGTTTATGATAACCTGCTGGGCCGCTGAAAATATAGTAGTGGTTATCCAATAAAGGCCGATGGCCGCGGGCAGAGTCCAGAGCACCGCAAGGGTTATAAGCGGGGCTACGTAGACCAAGCTTCTACCAATACGTTCTGCGTCGGTTTGAGTCTCACCCGGTTTCGGTTTAACTATAGCAAGCTTAGACTGAAAATACTGGGCGATTGCCGCTAATACGGTTAGAAGCAGACTGGCTTTAGTTAAATCTAGTAAATTAAAAAAGGTGTGGTTTATTGTCAGGGGACGAGGCACAAAAGAATAGAGAGAATTTAAAGACTCTGCTGTGATGCCGGCCTTAAAAATCAAAAAGAGAGCTATAAGCACTGGCAGTTGGAGTAAAATCAGGATAATCGGCAAGGCCGGATTGGCTTTGTGCTCTGTGTACAAGTTGAGTATCGCCTTAGTTTGATCTTCTCTGTTGTTTTTGTGCTTCTCTTGAATTTTTTTAATGTGAGGCTGTAGGGCTTGCTGAATCTTCTGTTGTCGAAGCGATTCATGAAATATCGGGAAGAGTAATAACCTAATTAAAATAGTTAAAAATATTATTGCCAGCCCTAGATCTTGCAGGGCTATTGAGTCGTAAAAAATTACGAGAATATTAAAAAGGGGGTTATATAAAACTGCGTTGAATAAGTCCACCATAATTTTTAAGAGAAACCTTTAGTTCCTCTCTTGTAAGAGCCATGATAGGAGTTTTTGTGATTATAAGCAAATCTACTCCGCCCTTAGTGGATTTGTTTTTTATTGCTTCAGCGAAACAAGAAAAAAATTGTCTTCTTAAATAATTTCTTTTAACCGAGCTTGGAGAAATGTGTTTATTAACTAAAACCCCCAAGCGGATATGTTTAAGGTTGTTCTTGTAAGCCCTTACAGTAACGAAGCGGTCGTTAAAGACTGTCTTTGCTCCCCTGGGGAAGCTTTGAACTGGGGTCTTAAACTTTTTAGGCAACATTTAGAGGGCCACTCTCTTTCTGCCCTTAGCTCTGCGGTTTTTTAAAACTTTTCTGCCGCCGGCGCTCCTTTTCCTCTTTAAGAAGCCGTGTGATCTAGCTCTTTTACGTTTTTTGGGTTGATATGTTACGGACATAGGCATTATTATACTCACTTATCCACAGTTAATCAACAGTTTGAGCCAGTTGTGGGTATTTGACTATATGCTGGCTACACATAGAATTAGAACGATGAAGAACGAAGAGCTTTGGCAATCGGTATTATCAGAGGTTGAGCTTCAGGTTTCCAGAGCCAACTTCCTTACTTGGTTAAAAAACAGCCGCTTGATAGAAAACAACGACGAGGCAATCACCGTCGCTCTCCCCAATCATTTCGCTAAAGAGTGGGTTGAAAGTAAATATGACAAATTAATCCTTGGCGTTGTTAGAAATTTTATTGCTTCTGCAAAGAAGGTTGAATATATCGTGGAGGGAGGCATGTCCAAGCCCCCAGCTCAACGAACTCGCGCCTTAGTCAGCGAAAAACAACTTTCCATAGAAGAATTTAAAGTTGATCCGGACACCAACCTCAACCCTAGATACTCTTTAAGTTCTTTCGTGGTTGGTTCTTCTAATGAATTAGCTTACGCTGCAGCTTCGGCTATTATTCAAAGCGTGGGGACAAAGTACAACCCGCTTTTCATTTACGGTGGAGTGGGTTTGGGCAAAACTCATTTAATCCAAGGCGTAGGAAACGAGATTAAAATGTTCCATAAAAATAAAGTTAAGGTTAAGTATGTAACTTCCGAGAAATTTACCAACGACGTTGTCTGGGCTATAAGGAACAAGCGCACCGAAGATATTAAAAGCGCTTACCGCCACGTTGATGTTCTAATTGTTGATGATATCCAATTCATCGGTGGTAAAGAAAAGACCGAAGAAGAATTTTTTCACACCTTTAACGCCCTCTACGAAAATAATAAACAAATAATTATTTCTTCTGACCGTCCCCCAAAATCCATTCCTACTCTTGAAGAGAGGCTTCGTTCACGTTTTGAGAGTGGTATGATGGCTGATGTTGGCTTCCCAGATTATGAAACTAGAGTGGCTATTATCAGGAATAAAATACAGGAAAGGGGTGCTTCTTTAAACGACGAGTGTGTTGATTTGATAGCTAAAAAAATCTCAAAGAGTATACGTGAAATAGAGGGTATTCTAAATAAAGTTGTTTTCTATCAAAACAATTACCAGAAGCTTGTTTCTGTGGCTCATGTTGAGAAAATTGTCTCCGAAATCGGAGATAAGGATAGGATTAACATTAATCCCAACCAGATTATCAAGGCTGTCTCTAATTTCTTTGAGATTTCTCCAGGCGACCTCACTGGTAAATCAAGAAATAAAGAATTCATAGAACCGAGGCAAATAGCTATGTATCTTTTAAGAGATATGCTGGATATGTCTTATCCATACATAGCTAATAAAATAGGTAAAAGAGACCACACTACGGTTATTTATGCCTATAAAAAGTTAAGTAAAGACTTAAACCAAAACAATCAATTAACTGAAAAGCTTAACGAGATTAAAGAGCTTGTGAATAAGATGGGGTAAGTTGTTGATATTCTGTTGAGTGATTTCCGACTTTCAAAAGTTTAGAATTATTATAGTGGATAACTAACAGACTTATACATAAACTATCAACTTCACAAAAATTTAATTAACCCACATAAATAAAAGATTATTTAAATATTTACCGAGTTATCCACAACACTAACTACTACAACAATGAAATTAATAATACTAAAGAATCATTTGAAGGATGGATTTGACATCGTTGGTCGAGCAACTACTTCTAATTTAAATTTACCAATTCTTAAAAGCGTTTTAATAAAAGCTCAGAATAATCAAATAAAACTTTCAGCAACAAATTTAGAAATAGCTGTTACTAAAACAATCTCTGGTAAGATTATTGAAGATGGAAGTGTAGTAGTTCCGTACTCTACAATTTCAAATATTATTAATAATACTACCAGCGAAAGAATAAATTTAGAAACCAAAAACAATATAATAATTATTAAAACCGATAATTACGAAGCTAAAATTTCTTGTTCTCTGGAAAGCGACTTCCCAATTGTACCAAGAGTTTTAACGGGAGATGAATTTTTAGAATTGCGTGGTAGCGCCTTAAAAGATTGTTTGGACAAGGTAATTATAGCAGCCGGGGTGTCTGATTTAAGACCAGAAATAAGCGGCGTTTTTATGAATATTGAATCAAGCGAAGTTAAGCTTGTTGCCACAGATACATTCAGATTGGCCGAAGGCAGGATCGCCGGCTCACAAATTAAAAATGCTTTTGAGCGGGGCGTTTCGGTTATTATCCCCCTGAAAACCTCACAAGAGTTAGGGAGAATAATCTCCGAAGACGACGATGTTAGGGTTTACGTAGACCAAAACCAAATCCTCTTTAAAACCAAAGACACCGAAGCCATTTCTCGCGTCGTTGAAGGCAAATTCCCAGATTACCAAGCCATCGTGCCTAAAGACACCGAAACCCAAATATCCGTCGGCAAAGAAGATCTTAGCAACGCCCTTAAATTAACAGGCTCTCTTAGTAATCGGGTAAGCGAGATAAAGCTAAAGATAGACGGCAAGAAAGTTATAGAAGTTTACTCCAGCGATAGTGTTTTGGGCGAGAATAATTATCTCGTTCCAGCTAAGGTCGCTGGCGTCGACGGTCAGGTAGTCTTTAATTGGAAGTATCTTTTAGATGGAGTTAGGGCCTTGTCTGGGCAACAGGTTTTTATCGGCCTTAATGGCGACAACAAAGCCGCCATTATCAAAGCCCCCGGAGACACCTCTTATTTTTATATCTTAATGCCAATCAAACAATAACCGTGGCAGTAACTGAGCAAACCACTCCTTAAAGATTTTTATAAAGAATTACTTGTTTGGAAGATTGAATACCACTGGCGTCAGTTACCCTTATAATTAAAACGTTTTGTAGATCCAAGTTGTTTGGTTTTAAAGAAGCAATATATTTATAAGATTGCCCAAGATCACCAATCTTACTGTCTATAAGATTACCGTTTAAGTAGATTTCAAGTTTAGCTACTTTATTACTGGAGTAAGCGTCGGCATTAACAGTAATGGTGTCGGCGACGAAACCGCCGTTGCCGGGGCTATTAATGGTTACCCCCACATCCCCAACTGAGACACTCGGTGTGGTTCCGATAATCGGAGCGGAAGCCGTAGCTTTAAATTTATTAATATCAACGCTATTAGTTAAGAGCCACCTTTTCACTCCTTCTTCCCAGTTATTAAACTGATAGTCGTTAACTCTACTTAAGTAATAAAGTATTTCGTGATACTCGCCCTGGACCAATTCCCCACTCACCATTGGGTTAGAGCTTGATTCTGGGTCTGGCTTGGGGAAGGTGACAAGCGGCCTACCAACCAAAGCCTTTGCCATAAATTCGTGCCAGATAGGCACGGCGGCCAGAATACTACTTCCCTTACTTGTTAGTGGTTCTTGATTGTTGTTTCCTACCCAAACTCCGACCACTAAGTCTGGCGTAAAGCCAATAGTCCAAGCGTCCTTGTAATCGTTGGTCGTACCGGTTTTTAGAGCCACCTGACGACCAGGAACAACGGTTAAGCCCAAGCTAGCCGAGTAAAGCGGAGCACGGAGATCAACGTCGGATAGAATGTCGTTTATTAATCTCGGATAGTTTGCATCTATAACTTTTTTGTTGTTATCTAGGTATTCTTCCAGAACGTTGCCGTTTTTATTCTCCGCTTTTAAAATTACAACCTGTTTATGATAAACACCATCGTTAGCTAAAACCGAATAAGCTCCAACTAGTTCGGTGAGTTTAACTTCCCCTCCTCCAAGGGTCAGTGATAAGCCGAAACGACTTGAGTCGCTTAAGGTTGTTATCCCGAAAGCCGAAAGATTATCCAATACATTCTTGAGGCCAGCTAAATAAAGCGCCTTCACGGCCGGGACGTTAATGGATTGGGCCAGAGCCTCCCGAACCATTACTGGCCCCCTGAACTTACCATCAAAATTTTTGGGATGGTAACATTTTGTGTTTTCGTTGGCGAAACTAACATCGGCGGGACAGTCTGATCGGCCGGTCGCAAATTCAGTAGGTACGTCCCAGAGAATAGTTTCCGGCAAGAATCCCTGCTGCAGCAGTGTCATGTAGACAAAGGGCTTTAAAGCCGAGCCTGGTTGTCTCTGGCCCTGAGTGGCAACGTTAAAATTACCCTCAAACCTACAGTTCTTCCCCGGGGTACAGCCCCTAGGCACCGGATCGGCAAAATAATCTTTAGAACCGACCATGGCCAGTATCTGCCCGGTGGTAGGATCCTCTACCACCATGGCCGCATTTTCTCCTCCGTAAAGCTCGCTATTTCTCTTAACACCGTTTTCTATCGCCAATTCAGCCGCCTGCTGTAAGTTCCAATCCAAAGTGGTTATAACTTTTAACCCGCCAGCCTCCAGGGCGTCCTCACCGTATTTTTCCCTTAGATAATCCTGGACGTAAAAAACAAAATGGGGAGCCCTGATACTTGAAGTAGGTTGGGAAACCACCTCCGGCTTATTGGCCGAAGCAAAGTCAAGCTGAGCTTGGTCTATATAACCCAAATCCAACATTCTTTTTAAAACCAACTTCCTTCTATCCTCCAGTTCATCGGCGTGGCTGCCCCAAGGAGAGTAATAACTCGGAGCCTGTGTAAGGGCGGCGAGCATTGCGGACTCGCCCAGGCTTAGCTTCTCGGCGTCGTGGTTAAAATAAGCTTGTGAAGCAGCCTCTACTCCGTAAGCATTTCCTCCGTAAGGCACCTGGTTTAAATAGAGACTAAGTATTTGGTCTTTGGTGTAAGTGTTTTCTAACCTCCGAGCGAGAGCCAGCTCTTTTATTTTTCTGGTAATAGTTTTTTCGGAACTCAAAAAGGCTTTCTTGGCGAGTTGCTGGGTTATAGTTGAGGCTCCTTGGGCCCTAGTGCCGGTAGTAATATCAACGAAAACAGCCCGCAATATAGCCCTCCAATCAAAGGCCGGATGACTATAAAAAGAGCTGTCCTCAATACTGATAGTGGCCTCTTTCATCATGTCGGGGATTTGGTCAAAAGGAATTACAGTCCTTTTTTCTTCACCGTGGATTTCGTAAAGCAAATTTTCCCCGGTTCGGTCATATATTTTGGTAGATTCTATTACTTGTCTTTGGGTTATTTCGTCAGTAGTGGGCAGGGTTTTGATAATATAAAAAAAGAAACCCACCCCGAAGATGAGAAAAGTTATTGAAACCAGAACGAATTTACCTATAAGCCTCATAGAAAGTACGATTCATTTATAAACCCAGCGCCACTTTTAAGCAATATGTTAAAAGTGGCGCTGGGTTCGTAAAAGTTAATAATACCTATCAACTAAGACTCCTCTTCGTCCTCTATGTCGTCTGTGCCGAAGTCCAATTTCTCTTCTTCGTCGTCCAAGAGACCGTCTTCGTCTCCACTCTTCTTCTTTTTCTTAATATCCTCTTCATCGTCTCCTAATACTTCCCCTTCGCTGCCCGGTTCCTCGTCTGGGCTAAGAAGAATTTCTTTTATCTTTGCGATCATTTCCTATTTTAAGTTAACGACCTTTTAATTTTCTGGCTAAAAACGTTTGAACACTTTTTATTACACGCCCAGTATATACGAACATCATATTGTGTCAACCCCCCTTTCGAAAGCTGCCCGGACGGCTACGGCCAAAGCATCAGCCGCATCGTCGTATCCAGAAATCTTTTTCAGTCCTAAGGCAGAGGCTGTGAACTGAGACACTGTTTTCTTATCACTCATTCCAGAGCCGGTCACGGCTGCCTTAATCTCGTTGGGTGAAAATTCCAGCGTTTTAATGCTGTGTTGCTCTAAAATAAATAGAATTACTCCCCTAGCTTCTGCCACTGCCATGGCTGTCTTCTTGTTCTTGGAGAAAAATATTTTCTCTACTGCCGCTACATTCGGCTTATATTTTTTAATGAGTTTATTAAGCCCTTGACCTATATCTTTAAAGCGGCCGTTCCCACTAACAGGCTCAATGACTCCATAAGTGAGAGCTTCAAAGTGGCTACCACTCTTGCTTATAACCCCGTAGCCTATTCTCATCGTCCCGGGATCTACTCCGAGGATGGTTATACTAGGCGTTCTTAAAGACTTCTTGTACATCATCATGTTCTTCAAGCGTTTCTACGAGTTCATTTAATTTTTTCAAATCAATTTCATTTAGTTCCTGTTCAAACTTAGGAGTCCAGCCGACTTCCCCCGCGGGTAGATTAAAAGACCAACGTACGCTTCCAGGTTCGGCAAATTTGGCGCCCATATTCTTTAATATATTCTTAATTTCGTTGATAGTTCTGTTGGTATTATCAGTTACGGCTTCGATAATTAAGGCCGATCCACTGGGGCCATAAGCCTCAATAGTAACATCTTCTAAATCTTTTTCTCCAATTTGTTCTACAGCACGTTCAATATTGTCTTGTGGAACCTGAAATTCTTTAGCCTTATCAATAGCCGAGCGGAGCTTGGGGTTAAATTCAGGGTTGGGGTTACCCTTGGCCGCCACCTTAATAGCCTTCAGAAGTTTACTGAAATTTTGACTCCGTTTTTTATCGGTTATCTCCTTTTTGTGTTTTATTTGTTTCCACTTACTGTGTCCTGACATAGTGCCATTAGTGTAGTATAAAGGCCCCTTTTTATGTAGTATTATTATAAGTAATTATGGATTTATTCGGGAAGAAAAACATCAGTGAAGACTTAGAGCGCCTTAACCACGAAGCTGAAGAGAGAGACGCCGAGCGTCGCGCAGTGGAGGCCAAACTCCCCCATATTAATCTCTTTTCCACCTCGGTTAATCTAGATTTTCTTAAAAAAATACCCGAAGAACGAGCCAGACTTGCCGAAGCTGCTGTCGTAGACTCCAAGCATAACAGGCTGGCTATCGCTATCTTTGACGAAAATAATCCCGAACTAAAGAAGTTGGTGGAAGAACTTAATCAAGCGGGAATATCAGTCTCCTTATTTATTTCCTCTATAAGGGGACTACAACACACTTGGGGCCGATATCGGGAAGTCAAAGAGGCTCCGCGTGAGGGAGCCTTGGAGGGAGTTAATATTAAAGAAACCGAGTCTTTTGTCGGCTTAGACTTAGCCCACATTGGTAGTCAGATAAAACAACTGGAGAAATCATCCACAGAGACCACCGGCCTACTGGACTTCATACTGGGCTCGGCTATCACAACCGGCGCCTCCGACATTCACCTTGAGCCAACTAAAGAAAACTCACTGGTTAGATTTAGAATAGATGGCTTACTTTACGACATTTGCCGCCTAGAAAAGCCATCTTATACTTTTGTTCTAAATCGTTTGAAACTAGTTTCAGGTCTTAAGATTAATGTTTCTGATGCAGCTCAAGATGGCAGGTTCACTACCACCATCAAACAAGAAAATATAGAAATAAGAACTTCCGTCATTCCTTCCGAGTACGGAGAAACTGTAGTTATGCGCGTTTTGGACCCCAAAACTATTTTATTGAGTCTTACTGACTTGGGATTACGACAAGACGACAGAGAAACTATTGATAGAGAACTAAAACGTCCCAACGGAACTATTCTTGTGACCGGCCCAACGGGAAGCGGCAAGACCACCTCCCTTTATGCTTTTTTGAAAGCTGTTAAAAGCTCGGAGCTTAAAATAATCACCATAGAAGACCCGATTGAATACCATTTGGATGGAATTGAGCAAACCCAAGTTGATCCAGGCAGTGGCTACACCTTCGCGTCCGGACTTCGTTCTATTTTAAGACAAGACCCGGATATTATTTTAGTCGGAGAAATCAGAGATTTGGAAACTGCCGAAATAGGTATGAACGCGGCTCTAACCGGTCACTTGGTTTTTTCAACCCTACACACCAACGATGCTGCTGGCGCCGTGCCGAGACTAGTGGACCTAGGGGCCAAGACTTCAATTATAGGCCCAGCTATAAATATTATTATCGCCCAAAGATTAATTAGGAAACTTTGCGACTACTGTAAGGTGGAAGTTGCCCCAGATGAAGTAGCTTTTAATAAAATAAAAGGTTTTATAGACGGACTCCCAGAGAGAACCAAGTTGCTTTACGCCAATCTGACTCCAAAGTTCTACGAAGCCAAGGGATGTCCTAAATGTCACGAAGGGTTTAAAGGAAGGATAGGTATATTTGAGTTCCTGAAGTGCGGCGACGAGATGGAGGCTCTTATTGCTCATGAAGCCACCGAAGAAGCTATTAAAAAACTGGGCAGGTCCCAGGGCATGGTGGAAATGCAGGGAGACGGCGTCTTAAAAGCTGTTTCGGGACTCACGACGCTTAAAGAGGTGGAACGTATCACTGGCCCCATAGATTGGATGGGCTAAAAAAAGTAGGTCTGCGGGCAATTCCTTGGAGGGATGATGCTCTTTTAAATTAAATCTAAAAAAGCTTAGAATCTGTTGTGGGGAGTAACCCAGCCGAAACCAGATTGTCCTGCCTCAATAGATTCTCTGCCCGCAGGCCTACGCTTTCTAACTTAGATTAAGCATAACATAATGAATAAGCTTTGTCAATATGCCCAAAAGAACCAACAACAAAGATAAAGAGATAACTAAAACCTCCCTCCATCCCGAGGAGATGGACGAAACCGTTGATACTATTCTCCGCCCCAGTAAGTGGGATGAATATATTGGTCAGGAGAAAATAAAAATAAGTCTTAAAATTATTATTGACGCCGCCAAATCTCGCGGTGAGGTGTCAGACCATCTTCTTTTCTACGGCCAGGCAGGTTTAGGTAAAACCACTTTAGCCAAACTAGTCTCCAGAGAAATGAATTCCGTAATGAAAATTACATCTGGCCCGGCTATAGAAAAAATGGGGGACCTAGCTTCTATTTTAAGCAACCTGGAATCAGGCGACGTCCTCTTTATAGATGAAGCCCATCGCTTAAATAGAATGGTGGAAGAAGTTCTCTACCCCGCCATGGAGTCGCGTAAGTTACATATCATTATAGGTAAAGGTGCGGGAGCCAGAACTATTTCTTTAGATATTCCTCCCTTCACTCTTGTGGCAGCCACAACTAGAATGGATTTACTTTCGGAACCCTTAAGGTCTCGCTTCGGCGCCACCTTCAGGCTCGATTACTACGAAGAGAAAGACATAGAGGCTATTATCAAAAGATCTGCTTCTATTCTGAGGTTGAGAATAACGGACGGCGCGGTGAAAATCTTGGCCAAGGCTTCTCGTTTCACCCCCAGGGTGGCGAACCGTTTATTAAAACGGGCCCGAGACTTTATGGAGGTTCACGGCAAACCCAGCGTAGATGAAGAGGTGGCCGAAAAGATTCTGGATATTTTACAGGTGGACAAACTTGGGTTAGAGGCTCACGACAGGCTTTTACTCTCGGCAATTATAGAGAAATTTAATGGTGGCCCTGTAGGCGTCGGCACTATTGCAGCCTCCATTAACGAAGACAGGGCCATAGTAGAGAACGTTTACGAGCCATATCTGCTAAAACTAGGCCTCATTAGGAGAACCGCGGCCGGTCGTACTGCCGAGCCTCTGGCTTATTCTCACTTAGGCAAAAAACAGCCCGACAGACTTTTATGATTTACTTTAAAGAGCTTTTGCCCAATCCGGCTGGTAAAGACGCAGACGGTGAATGGATAAAACTTTTTAACGACAGCTCTTCTCCAGTTGTTTTAAATGGCTGGGCACTTAGAGATGCGGGTGGGAAAGTTTTTAAATTAGATGGGCAAACTATTCCCCCTTCTGGGGATTTAAAGCTGTCTTACAATGAAACAAGAATAACTTTAAACAATGACTCCGACTCTGTTTACATCTCCGATGTCTCTGGCAAGGAAGTTGATAAGTTAGGCTACAATGGAATTACCGAGGGGCAGATTGTAATAGCTGCTAGGTTTCGAACCGCACGCGCCGAGGCGTCCATCGTTTCTACAGTTACTCAAAGCGCCCCGGCTGTGGGATTCAATTTCAAAGAAACTTATGATTTCTGGCCCATCGTCCTTGGACTTTTTCTAGCAGTTCTCTCTGGTCTCGCGAGTGTCCATATATTTAAATTGTTCCGCCAGCCGGCGGATAAATAATGAGAATCAAATCTTTAAACCCCAAGGAAACTTCCTATCTAGCCGAAGTTTTAGGGAGCGAGATTATAAAAACTGAATCTCTCGTTGTCCTCGGGTTGGTCGGCGATCTGGGCGCAGGCAAAACTACTTTCACTAAGAGTTTGATTAAAGCCTTGGGCAGTAAGAAAAAAGTCACTAGTCCGACGTTTCTCGTTATGCGGAGGTTCGTTTTAAAAAGTAAGAGGAACGTGTACCATATTGACGCTTACCGGGTAGCGGCTTACGACCTCGTGCATCTGGGAGCTAAAGAGATTTTTAAATCCCCTAATATAGTAGTAATAGAGTGGGCCGATAAAGTTAGGCATATTCTTCCTAAAGGCACTATCTGGATAAAATTTGCCCATAGCCGAGACAGCAATCATCAGAATGAAAGACACCTTACTTTTAATAGACGCTAACTCCCTTATTCATCGGGCTTATCACGCCCTACCCCCCTTTACTTCCCCTACTGGCGAGCCCACTGGTGCTCTTTACGGTGTTTCCAGTATCCTTATTAAAGTCTTGAGGGAAGGAATAGTTGGCAATGGCGCCCCCCGTTATATTGCCGCCGCCTTTGACACCCCCGAGCCAACCTTCAGAAAACAGGAATACAAAGAATATAAAGGCACCAGGGGTCCCGCCGACCCAGAACTTGTCTCCCAACTTATAGAAGCTAAAAACTTATTGACTCTGTTTGGTATTAAGTCTTTTGGATTCGCAGGCTGGGAAGCGGATGATGTTGTAGCTACTTTTTCTCAAAAATTCATAACCGAAGAATCTTTAGGGAAAATCTGCATTCTATCTGGAGACTTAGATATGCTTCAGGCTGTTAGAGGCGATAAGGTAGTAGTAATGTCTCCTCAAAAAGGAATTAGCAGCACCGTCATTTACGACGAAGCGGCGGTCCAGGCCAGATTTGGCCTCCCTTCATCTCTTTTGGCCGACTACAAAGGATTAGTTGGAGATAAGTCCGACAACATCCCAGGCGTTCAGGGTATTGGGCCCAAGACCGCCGTGGCCCTACTCAATAAGTTTGGCTCATTGGAAAATATCTACAAGGAGATAGATGAAGTGGGGCTCCCTGAACTTAAAGTTCAGGACAAGCTCTCATTGGGACGGGACAAGGGCGTTCTGTCCAAAAAACTAGCCACTTTACGCTTTGATTTACCTCTTGTTGTTTCGCTTCGGGACTTAGATCGTGGTGAGTTGAATACGAAGAAAATCTCTAAAGAGTTTAAAGAGCTTGGCTTCAATAGTTTAATTGAACGCGTAAGCGGGCTATAATTAAACCTAATGTCCCAAAAACTCAAAGAAAATGTGAATTTCAGGGTAGCCGACTTAAAACTTCCCGAAATGAGGTCTTTATGGGTATTTCTGGTTCTCGTTGTTCTACTCTTCGCTTCAGATTATTTCTTTACTTCACTTAACTGGGCCGTTAAGAGCTCCATTGTTTTAGTCATAATTCTCCTCATCTTCTGGAATAACTTACGGACTGCTAAGTCTAACAAAGAGATGAAATCCAGCGCCTTAAGGCTTAATGATATAGTCTCTGGCTTATCCGATGCGGTTGTCTCCTACGATAATAATTTCAAGATAACAATAATAAATATTGCCGCCGAGAAACTCTTGGGTCTCAAAAGAGAGGGTATTATTGGACAATATTTCGGACCGGAAAGAGCTAAAGAAGAAAAGTTTAGGATGCTGGCTCAAATCCTCTTCCCATCTCTCGCCCCCATGGTTATTAAAAGAAGCGAAGGAGATGGCTATCCACAGGTCTTTGATGTCACCTTTGATAATCCGGAAATGAATTTAACCGTCACTACCATTAAGATGATACTGTCTAATGGCGAGGTAAGCGGCTTCGTAAAAATTATTCATGACAGAACTAGGGAAGTTGAGCTTTATAAATCAAAGTCAGAGTTCATTGCCGTGGCGGCCCACCAACTGAGAACTCCTCTAACCGGTATCAATTGGACATTTGAAGCTTTGAGTAAAATAACTTCTCTAGAACCTAGCGATAAAGAATTAGTACAAAATGGAGCTCTGGCGGCAGGGAAAACGCTCAAGATTGTTAATGACCTTCTTGACGTTTCTATGATTGAGGAAGGACGCTTTGGTTACAATATTGGGAATGCGGATTTGGTCTCTTTCCTGTCCGATCTCTTAACCAATGCCAATTTGATGGCTAAAGAGTACGGCGTGAATCTGTATTTTGATAAAGGAGCAGACCCCTCAATAGTAGTTAGAATAGACCCAGCCAAGTTGGGTATGGCCTTATCTAATATTATCGATAACGCCATCAAGTATAACATTAAAAACGGTAGCGTAACGGTGAAGCTGGAGAAACTGCAAGATAAGTCCTACGCCCAGATTAGCGTTGCTGATACAGGCATGGGCATCCCGGCTAGTGACGTAAAAAAGCTCTTTAAAAAGTTCTTTAGGGCCGAAAACGCCACGAGAATCAGGACTGAAGGAACTGGTTTGGGGCTTTATATCGCCAAAAATATTATTAATAGACACGGTGGCAATATTTGGTTGGAGTCTGAAGTGGGCCGAGGTACTAAGGTTTATATTACCTTGCCAACCGATCCAACTCTTGTCCCCCCCAAAGAAGTATTCTACGACGAGTCCCAATAATGATTATATTTTTATACGGCGAAGACTCTTATAGGAGGCTTAAAAAACAACTGGCGATAGAGACAGCTTACGAGGCCAAGAGGGGTAATCTATCTAAAGAACGCTTTGATTTATCGGACCCGAATGAAGTAGTAAGATTAAGAAACTTCTTGGTTAATCGTTCTATGTTTGAGGATAAGAAGTTAGCGGTCATTAATAATCTCTATGAAGCCGAAGGTAATAAAGACCTTAAAGAATATCTAAAAAATGAGGTGGACGGGAAAGAATCAGTTCTTCTCATAATCGCCGATAAAACCCCCCCCGTTAAGTTTAAGTTTCTGGTAGATGTGCCGGTCCAAGCCCAAGAGTTCGCGGCTCTCTCCGATTCACAGCTGAACAGCTTTATAAGCAAAGAAGCCGAAAGGCTGGGCCTGAAATTGTCTGCGGAGACAGTTAAATCCATTAGAGAACTATTTAGCGGAGACACATGGGGGATCGTAACTGAACTGGAAAAACTTTCCTTGAGTAGCAGCCGGGATATCCAGAAAAAACGCAATGATGATTACTTCTCTTTGATTAACGCGTTAAAAGGTTATGGCGATTTCAAAAGAAAGCTCTCAGCCCTAGAGATAATACTTAGCGACAGAAGAGATGACCCAGCGAGAGTCTTTAATAGTTTGAGTTATCGTTTATCAAACAAAAAAGAAGCCGAAGTTTTTGCCAACTATGACGTAGCGGTTAAATCGGGCAAGCTGGATTACGAAGAGGTCTTGCTTGATTTCGTCTTAAGCTGACGAGAAAAACGCGACTTCATTCTGGAAGCTTTATTCTTTTTAATAAGATTCTTATTAGCTGACTTATCTAAGAGTTTATAAACAGAAGAGAGAGACTGTTCGGCCTCTTTCAACTTACCCTCCAGAAGTAGTTTTTTATAATTTTTAACAGTAGCCTTCAAATTATCGGCGCCTTCTATGTTTCTGACTCTCCTTCTTGCACTCTGTCTTAAAGCTTTCTTGGCTGATTTTGTTCTAGGCATAAGCTCTATTCTCTTACAAAATAATCTTTATGTCAAAAAACCTTAACTTATATTTTCGTAATGTTTCACAACACAATCTTTTCCGTTTATTGTCAAGGCTAAAACATCTATCCTCCATCCAAGAGCTTCGTTTATTTTTTCGGGGAAGCTTTGGGCATACATGGCAGATACTCTTTTTAGCTTTTCTATCTTCTGACGAGTCATCTGATCCTCGGCAGTTATCAACATCTTATCCACATTATGCGACGTAACGGTTTTAACCTCTACAAAAACCAACACCCCAGTTTCAGAATAAGCCACCATATCCAGCTCTCCCCAGGGCTTCCGGTAGTTTCTTTCAATAATCTTATATCCCTTACCCTTGAGATACCGAGAGGCTAGATCTTCTCCTAATTTACCAGTTTCCGATTTTGAAGGCATTGTTTCACGAAAAACTTTATAATAAGATTATAAGTGTTTACCCGGCATACATCCAGAGCCTATCTTGCAAAGTTTCACGTGAAACTTTGCAAATAAGGAACAGTGATAAGCTATGATTTTAACTAACGATTACATTAGGGGACTTATAGAAGGAGAGGGATGTTTTAGTTTTTGTAATGTACCATTGAAGAATGGCCAATCAATGAAACCAAGACTTCCTATGTTCACTATCACCATGAATGAGAGAGATGGTGATCTCGTAGAAGCCGTAAGAAATCATCTTAATATAAAGACTAGAATGTATAGGCTCGGCCCGTATAGGAAAGACGGTCATAATAGAGGCGCAATAGTTAGGTTGATGGTTAGGGACCTTGGAACGCTTAAAAATACAATTGTACCGTTCTTCTATAAAAGGCTTTATGGACATAAGGGCATACAGTTTGAGGAATGGTTAGAAAATATTGGAAGAGACACGAACGTGCCTAAAAATTATAAGGTTATATGGCGCCTTTATAAATCGGGATATTACGATAAGAATCCAAAATTTTAGTTAGCCATTTTAATCTAAAAGTTTCACGTGAAACTTCACTTTTACGAAGTGTAGTATTCATGCGGTTATCTGGCGTTTTGATGTTCACGATGTTTTACGCTTTTTGTCAAATGTTTCACACTTTATGCACAGATGTAGTATTCATGGGCTTACCAGGAAACCGCTTAAAACCTCAATCGGCAATTCTAAAAAATTGCCGATTGATTTTGCCGAATGAGTTGGGAGCTCCATATGTGTTAATACGAAAACGGTTCCAAGCTTACCCTCAGCAGGTCAAGGGCGCTCAATAGTTACCGTATCTCTTAAAAAATTTTACATAAACTTCTTTAAGAAGCTTCGCGTCATCCAAGGCGTTG
Source organism: uncultured Candidatus Saccharibacteria bacterium (assembly GCA_964360065.1). Lineage (GTDB taxonomy): Bacteria > Patescibacteriota > Minisyncoccia > UBA6257 > Colwellbacteraceae > 2-12-FULL-43-11. The sequence continues at coordinate 54,928 of CAYHTW010000002.1, read as the reverse complement.
TGTTTTTGGTATTTGCTGGCGTCTATGCCTAAGTCATCAAGAAAATCGTCGTTAGACAAGCTTCCTGGATTGAACCCCAAGGTAAATAGCATTGAAGAAAAATCTAATGGAATCTTAGCGGCTGGATGGGTTCTGGCTCCAAATAGTTTGTACCAATAAATCGCATCAAACTGGTTAACGTAAGAAAGCAGGTATGGAGAGGTGTCTCCAAGGAAACTTCTTATCTTGTCTCTGGCTTCTTCTTCGCTTACTTTCTTGCCCTTAAGGAAGGGGACTACATTTTCTTTAACCCAGTCGTTGGGTTCCACTTCGTACTCTATTTCTAAATAGAGTTCCTCACCGTCCGGTCTGACCATACCTATGGATAACAACTTGCCGGTCTCCGAATCCAGATCCGAAAACTCGGTATCAAAGAAAACAATATTTTCCGAAAAAGTTCTTATCATTTTTATAGTTAGGTGGAAATTCTGACCTATCCTCTGTGTTGGTGTGTATCCGTGTCTCTGTTCGAACATATTTTAGCAGAAATTGCTGACGTTTACCCCTTCAATCACCCCTTCAATCCGGCATGCCCCGTTTGTAGGGGTACGTCTCTCCATTTCTGGCTTCAATGCTGGCGTTTATGCCCCTGCCTCCTCGCAAAACAGTATCTTTTTCTGCTTCGTTTGAGGTTTTCGGGAATGGCGGGAGAGTGATAGCGGAGAAAGCGGAAGATTTTTTGAGCTTAGTTAGGTAGAGATGTTAAATCAATATCACAGTGAAGCCCCCCCACACTCTTAAACGAGGACATGTAGCTACTGAAAATATCTTGATGTCTCTGTTTTCGAGTAGTGATATTAAAAGCTAAATCATCAGTTTTCTTAGAAAGAATGTCTGGCGATTGATTGGGGACGGCATCGCCGATACAAAAATATGCTCTATCCTCCTGTTGCATAACTGCTATAAGTGTCTCCGAATTGAACACATTGCTTGTCATCTCGTTCTGTAACGCCATCGCGTACTGCAACTCCGCCGCGCGGATTCTTGCGGAGTCGGGATACTTTTTGAAAATCGCCAGCTCAACATCGTCGCGAATTCCGTTCTTGTTCGCATCCACACCCTCAATCGTTGTATCTACCAAAGCGGGGTCGGGCACGGGCGGAAGATTCTCGCCGTTCACGTCGGCAAGCGTCAGCTTTTGCGCGTGAATTTGCGCAACGACATCTTGTGTCTTTTGCCTTTCAAATGCGGCAGGAACGCGATATATGACAAGCCCGACATAAAGAAGCAAAACAACGCCCAATGGAATACGGGCTATTCTCCATATACGCTTTAGAGTTTGTGGCATGTGTATAAATGATAGCAGGATAATCTTTGTTTACTCAACATCTACTTCAACAAATTTACTATACATTTTGTCTCCAGATTTACACTCCAAAGTATAAAAGAAGCCTACGCCTACTCTCTTGGTGCGCGCTGAGGGGATTGAACCCCCGGCCTACTCGGTGTAAACGAGTCGCTCTACCACTGAGCTAAGCGCGCAATACCCTTTTAAGAAATCTTCTGCCAGCCGCTGACTTTAGATATAGCTCTCGTTTTCTGGCAGTTTTGAAGTCTTCAAAAGTCTCTGTGTACACCACTTCAAGATTTGGCATTCTTGATGTAGTAATTGTATGACCGTTTTTATGCTCTTTCAATCTTCTCTCTATGTTATTGGTCAACCCTTTGTAAAATTTACCAACACCATCTTTTAAAACATAAACCGTAAACATCGTAGTTATATCGTTCCCCGCCCGACTGAACGACGCTCAGTCGTTCGGGCGGGTACCACTGAGCTAAGCGCGCTATACTACTCTGGCGCATTCTATAGGAAACATCTTTTCTTGAATATCAGATATATCCTCTATTTTATCCGAAACACCCCGCTCTTAGGAAGTGGCACTTAACTAGGCAAATAAGTTGCGGTTAGTTTAAACTCTTAAGTAATGACAAAAACCAAATATTTAATAGCGATAATTTTCCTATTCAGTTTACTGGGCGGACTTGCCCTGCTTAACAATCGGGTGAGTTCTCCAGAAAATAATGGAGCAAAGATCACTGTGGTAGCCAGTTTCTACCCTCTTTATTACTTCTCGGAACGAATAGGCGGAGATAAGGCAGATGTTTACAACATCACCCCAGCCGGGGTTGAACCACACGATTACGAACCAACTGCCCAGGATATGGCGCTCATTGAATCAAGTAATTTACTAGTCCTTAACGGAGGCAACCTGGAAGTTTGGGGAGATAACATAAAGAGTAATTTAAACCATAAGCGGACTGTCTTAGTTGTGGCCGGAGGGGGTCTTTTTAACCAGCGATTGGTTGAGGAAGGTGAAAACGTAGTTGACCCACACGTTTGGCTTTCTCCTCTTTTGGCTGAAGAGATGGCCAACAAGATATTGAGCGGTTTTCAAGCGTCCGATCCAGTTAACACTTCTTACTACGCTACTAACGCGGAGGCTTTAAGTAATGATCTTAAAAATCTTAACGCCGACTATTCAGCCGGGCTTAAAAACTGCGCCCTTAAAGACATTATTACATCCCACGCCTTCTTTGGTTATCTGGCTGCGACTTATAGTTTACGGCAAATATCCATCGCCGGTCTTTCTCCCGATGCCGAGCCCTCCTCTAAAGAAATCGGAGTAATAGTAAAATTCGCCAAAGAAAACAAGGTAAAGTATATTTTCTTTGAGAGCTTGGTGAATCCCAAGTTATCAGAAACCATAGCTACAGAGATAGAAGCTAAAACCTTAGTGCTTAATCCATTGGAAGGACTTACGAGAGCCGAGACCAACGCCGGTAAAAACTATTTTACAGAGATGAGAGATAATCTAAATAATCTTAAAGTTGCATTAGAGTGCGAGTAAACCATAAAGAAAATATAGTTGAGGTTAAAAATGTTTCTTTCTCTTACGGCGAGAACGAAATTTTAAAAAACATAAATTTCAATATTCATCGCGGGGATTATTTGGGAATTGTCGGTTCTAATGGTTCCGGCAAAACAACACTTCTAAAAATAATTTTAGGCCTGCTTAAACCTTCCTCGGGATCAATCAAGTTATTCGGCGTAGAGGACAACGACTTTAAAAGTCGTTCCAAGATAGGCTACGTACCTCAGAAAGTCACTAATTTTGACGCTAATTTTCCTGCCACCGTTATGGAAGTAGTCTTGATGGGTCGTTATGCCAAGCGCGGCCTATTTAGGAAATTAATTAGCCGAGATAGATTGGCGGCTCGTCACGCTTTAGAACGAGTGGAGATGGGAAAATACGAAGATAGGCTTATTGGAGAACTTTCCGGCGGAGAGCAACAGAGAGTTTTTATAGCGAGGGCACTAGCGGCGGAACCGGAGATAATCTTTTTGGACGAACCGACTACAGGAGTGGACAAGGCCGCGAGAGACGACTTTTATGTTTTACTTAAAAAACTTAACCAGGACTTAGATCTCACTGTAGTTTTGATCACTCACGACATTGAGGACATCGCTTATGAGGCCATGCACGTTGCTTGCCTTGATCGCACACTTTTTTTCTACGGCACATTAGAAGATTTTCTTAAAGAAAAATTACATTCTGCCAAAGACGGGAGAGTAGCAAATCATCACCATAATGCTTAACCTATTCCAGTATAGTTTTGTTTTAAGGGGGCTGGAGGCAGGTTTAATAGTGGCTTTCGTCGCTCCACTAATCGGCATCTTCCTTGTCCTGCGGAGATACTCTTTGATAGCCGATACCTTGGCTCACGTCTCTTTAGCTGGCATAGCCATTGGGTTGCTTTTCGGTTTAAATCCGATTCTCACGGCCTTGGGAGTTACGGTTGTTTCTTCTTTAGGCATAGAGCGCTTAAGAGATACTAAAAGAATATATGGGGAATCTGCTTTGGCGCTTTTTCTTTCCGGAAGCTTAGCCTTAGCAATCGTTCTGCTTAGTTTAGCTAAGGGTTTTAATACTAATCTTTTCAGCTATCTTTTTGGCAGTATTGTTACAGTTACCACAACGGACGTCTATACTATGGGAGTTTTGGCGATTATTGTTAGCGTTACTCTTTTACTTTTCTATAAAGAACTGGTCTACATAACTTTTGATGAGGAAGCCGCGAGAGTGAGCGGTCTTCCCACTAAACTCATAAACGCCGTTCTCATTATTTTAGCCGCCTTTACCGTTTCACTCTCTATTCCAGTTGTCGGCGTTCTTCTTATAGCTGCCTTAATAGTCGTTCCCGTTGTGGCTTCTTTGCAGCTCAAAAAAAGTTTTTCTGAAACTATATTTTATGCAGAATTAATTTCTGTTTTATCTGTCATTGCCGGCATTATTACTTCTTTCTACTTCAATCTCTCTACTGGAGGAACCATCGTTCTCGTTATGTTAGCTGTTTTCCTCGTCTTATTCATGAAGAATCGCAAAAACTAGAGCTTGATAAGCCAAGTATAAGTATTCTTAATTACATGAGTAACAAACAGACCGAGGCAGGTCTGTTTTTATCTGGTGCGCCCACTTGGACTCGAACCAAGGACCCCAGCCTTATAAGGACTGTGCTCTAACCAGCTGAGCTATGGGCGCCTGCCTGCCGAGATTCTATATCAGGCGCTAATAGGTTTCAAATTGAATTCTTTGATAAGCGCGTAGAACTCTTCTTGTTCCAAGGCCTCCTTCTTAATAAGTTCTTCGGACACCTTTTTAACGGCTGCCTTGTATGTAGTAAGTATCTTAATAGCTCTCTTATAACCGGTATCTATAAATTTCTTAACTTCATCGTCTATTTTAGAGGCAACGTTTTCGGAATAGTTTCTTTCAGTTGTCATTTCTCTGCCTAAGAAGACCATTTCTTCCCCTCTCCCGAAAGTTATTGGGCCAAGATCACTCATACCAAAACGAGTTACTAAGGCGCGGGCTAATGATGTCGCTTCTTTCAAGTCATTAGAAGCGCCTGTCGAAATATCACCAAAGAAAATTTTCTCCGAAGCATAGCCACCCATCATAACCGCTAAGTCGGCCATAAATTGAGATTTAGTCTTAAGTCTGTCTTCGTCTAAAGGAAGTTTAAGGGTATAGCCTCCCATTCTGCCGCGACTCACTATAGAAATCTTATGGACCGGGTCAGAATCTTTAAGCGCTGCAGCCGTAACAGCGTGGCCAGCCTCGTGGTAGGCTACTTTTTCTTTTTCTTTATCGGAGATAACACGGCTTCTTCTTTCGGGTCCCATCATCACTTTTTCTATAGACTTGTAAAAATCGTCCTGCAAAATTGTTTTCCTGCCTTCTTTAGCTGCTAAGATGGCCGCTTCGTTCATGACATTAGCCAAGTCTGCTCCGGAAAATCCCGGGGTTCTCGCGGCAAACCTTTTTAAATCAACATTTTTGTCTAAAGGTTTTCCCTTGGAGTGAATCTTTACAATTTCTTCTCTTTCAATGATGTCTGGTAGGTCTAGAGTTACTCGTCTATCAAATCTTCCTGGTCGTAAGAGAGCCGGGTCTAAAACATCGGGTCTGTTGGTAGCCGCTAATACTATTAGTCTGGTCTCTTTTTCAAAACCGTCCATTTCAACGAGAATCTGGTTTAAGGTCTGCTCTCTTTCGTCGTGCCCCCCGCCCATACCGGTACCTCTTTCTCGGCCAACTGCGTCAATCTCGTCTATAAATAGTATTGATGGAGCGGCTCGCTTAGCTGTCGCAAAAGCGTCTCTGGTACGCGATGCTCCTACACCGACAAACATTTCCACGAACTCCGAGGCTGAAATGTGGAAGAAAGGCACACCAGCCTCTCCGGCAACGGCTCTCGCCAGCAATGTCTTGCCGGTTCCCGGAGACCCCATTAGAAGAACACCTCTCGGGATCTTGGCCCCCATGTCTATATATTTTTTGGGGGTTTTTAGGAAATCTACTATTTCCCGGAGTTCTTCTTTGGCCTCTTTCAAGCCTGCTACATCTGCAAAAGTTATTTTATCCCTGAATCCTGCAAAAGGTTTCAAATTGGCCTTGCCGAAACTGAAGGCCTGGTTAATGCCGCCCTTAGCTTGTCTGGTAAAGAGCCAGAATAAAACTCCAATAATGAGAAGCGGCAAGACGGCGGGAATGATAATGGACAGCCAAAAACTTAAACCAGATTGTTCGCGGATCTCCAGCGAAATCGCAGACATTTTATCGGAGGCAATGCTGTAGTTCTTCAAAGTTTCGGTAATACCTACTCCATCCTCTTTCTTAGAAGTCAGTTTCTCGCCGTCTTTTAGGGAGATACTTAAATCGTTACCCGATACTACAATACCCTGCACCTCACCGGCGTTTATCTTGTTAGCTAAGTCGCTTAAATTAACCTCCTTTATCGGTTGCTGCAATTCGTAGGCTAACGAGAGAAGTAAAGTAAAAGTTAGGAGGATGGAGACCACCCAAAAGAAATTTTTATATATTTGGTTTTTCAAGTCTTAAGCTTTGAATTTAAGGACAATTCTTTTGTCCTCCAACTTTATAGAGTCTATCACAAAATCATGGATAGAGTCTTTCTCCAAGTTCTTCTTCAGTTCTTCCAGAGATCCGAATTCTGAAACATGGATTAGTCCGATAATGTCTTCGGTTAATTTAATGAAAGCGCCGAAAGGACTAAGTTTATAAACCCTGCCGCTGATCGTCATCCCAGCCTTGAATTTCTCATCTATACCATCCCAAGGATCGGCTTTAAGAGCCTTTAAGGATAGTGTCACGCGACCGTCTTTAATCTCCAAGACCTTGGCGTTCACCATATCCCCTACATTAACCACTTCTTTTGGGTTATCTATCAAGCGGTGGTCCAATTCAGAGATGTGTATTAAGCCTTCTACTTCCGGGGTATCGGCAAACCTGAAGAAGGCGCCGAAGTTGGCTACGCCGGAAATGATGCCGGAGATTATATCCCCTGCCTTATATTTATTTAATAGTTCTTTAATGTTGACACTGGAAGCTTCTCTTTCAGAAATGATGAGCTTGTTTGTTCTTGGGTTAAGGTTAAGGATTTTGACCGTTATCTCTTCGCCTACGAATTTCTGAAAAGCCTCTATCATTTTGGCCCTGTCTCCTTCAGCATTCTTCGGATATTTGTCATTAGCGAGTTGAGAACCGGGTAGGAAAGCGGAAATTCCATTAAGCTGAGCGATTAAACCTCCGGCGTTGGCGTCAACAATCTTAACCTTAAAGGGCTCGTCCTTTTCTTTAAGATAATTCAATTCCTGCCAGACCTTCTGTCTGCCGGCCTCGGTGAGCGATAATTCTATTAAACCCTCGTCGTTTTCGGACACTACTACCTTGGCGGCCACTTCATCTCCTATCTCCATTTTCTTTATAGCCTCTCTAGCGTTGGTCAGTTCAGAGCCATAAATTATTCCAGTACCGACTCTGGGCACCTCAAAATAGACCGCTCTTGGGGCTTTCTCTAATAGTTTTACCTGGATTAAATCGCCCGGCTTTAAAATGGGCATTAAACCAGGCTCGGACTTTAACATCTGGAGCTCAATTGACTCCTGTGCCTTGATAGTAGCTAACTGCATATGAGCCGCATTATAGGGCAAACACGGATTGAAAATCAACCTTTTCTCTGCTAAAATGAACTTAATACTTATTAAAAGCTCCAAACGTTTAATCCTATGGTTATAAAAGCTTCTAAATCACTCGGCTTCATTTGCGAAGCTCGTTCGTCTGCCCTTGAGGCCGGCGAATTTAAATTGGCCGTTGACCCCGACGAAAATAATGATAAGAACAATGAGAAAAATAACGACAAAATTAGCTTAACTTTAAAGACTGCGACTAAGTTACCATTTCCATCTTACACTCCCCTGAATTTAATTCAGGGAGCGGGCGACTACGAAGTTTCGGAAATTAAAATTTTGGGCATCCCCTTAAATAAAGAATCAGACACTAAAAGTCTCCGCACTGCTTATATAGTGACTATGGACGATATGAGTCTCTTTTTCCCTGGAGACGTTAAGGCAGATTTGGGCGAAGATTTTCTAGAAGATATTGGCGAGATAGATTTATTTTTTGTTTCCGGCGAGGCTGACCCTAAAGAAGCGCTAACTTTAATTAAAAACATAGAACCGAAAATTGTGATTTGCGGTTCGGATAAAAACACCAAAGTTTTATCCGGGGAACTGGGTCAGTCGGTAGAGCCGGTGGATAAGGTTTCTTTCAAAAGAAAAGACATTGAAGGGGAAGGTACTAAATTAATATGGCTCAAGGAGAAATAGAAAAAATAGAGAAAAAGGAAATAACCGAGGAACTTAAGCAGTCTTATCTGGACTATGCTATGTCGGTTATCGTCGGCCGCGCCTTGCCCGATGTCCGCGATGGTTTAAAACCGGTACACCGCAGAATCCTTTGGGCTATGTGGGAGTCGGGTATCACACATTCCGCTAAATTAAGAAAGTCAGCTAATGTAGTCGGAGAAGTCTTGGGCCGTTACCACCCTCACGGCGACCAATCTGTTTATGATGCCTTAGCTCGTATGGCACAGAACTTCTCCTTGAGATATCCGCTTATTGAGGGGCAAGGGAACTGGGGCAGTGTTGATGGAGACTCACCCGCGGCCATGCGTTACACAGAGTGTCGTTTATCGGCTTTAGCCGAAGAGCTTCTCGTTGATATTGAGAAAGAAACTGTGGATTTTATGCCGAACTATGACACTACGAGGTCCGAGCCTAAGGTTCTGCCGGCTAAAATCCCACAACTTTTGATAAACGGTTCTGATGGTATCGCTGTCGGTATGGCTACTAAGATTCCTCCACACAATCTGACTGAGATTATTGATGCAACTTACAAATTAATAGACAATCCCAAGGCCTCCTCGGAAGATTTGATGAAATTTATCCAAGGACCGGATTTCCCGACCGGAGGAATTATTTATAACAAAAAAGAAATCAACGAAGCTTATGCCACCGGCCGAGGCAGGATTACAGTTCGCGGTGTAGCTGAAATAGAAGAAAAGAAAATAGTCATCACAGAAATTCCTTACCAGGTTAACAAGGCCGAAATGATTATTAAAATTGCCGAGCTGGTAACGGAAAAAAGAATTGAGGGCATCAGAGACTTAAGAGACGAGTCCGACAAGGACGGCTTAAGAGTAGTTATAGACTTGAAGTCCGACGCTGTGCCGCAGAAGGTTTTGAACCAACTTTACAACTGGACCGACCTTCAGAAAGATTTCCATTTAAACATGCTGGCCTTAAGCGGTGGTTTGAAGCCAAAGATTATGTCTATTAAAGACGTCTTGGAGAACTTCGTAGCCCACAGGCAGGAAGTAATCAGGCGGAGGGCCGAGTTTGATTTAAATAAGGCCCGCGAGAGAGCCCATATATTAGAAGGGTTGGTTAAGGCCCTCTCTGTTATTGATAAGATAATCTCCACCATCAAGAAGTCGGAAAATAAAGAAGACGCCCATAAGAAGTTGATGTCTGGCTTCAAGCTCAGCGATTTACAAGCCACAGCTATTTTAGAAATGAAGTTGCAGACCCTAGCTGCTCTGGAGACCCAGAGGATAGAAGACGAGCTTAAGGGAAAACAAAAACTTATTGAGGAACTGATAATCCTTTTAAAAAGTCCGGCCAAAATGCTTAAAGTAGTGGGAGAAGAACTCGCTGACATTAGAAAAAGGTTTGGAGACGAGAGAAAAACAAAGCTACACGTAAGCGGCCTTAAAGAACTGAACGTTGAAGATTTGATTCTGTCCGAAGACGCCATTGTTACTATGTCCGGTGACGGTTACATTAAACGTCTTTCGCCAGACACCTTTAAGAAGCAAAAAAGAGGTGGCAAGGGTCTTATGGGCAGTGAAGTCGGAGAAGAAGACGTGGTAGGTCATTTCTTGGCCGCCAACACACATGACAATATTCTATTCTTTACCGCTAGCGGCAAGGCTTACCAAACAAAAGTTTACGAACTTCCGGTTGGCAGCCGTGTCAGTAAGGGAAAGGCCATCCACAACTTCCTGGAAATCCCTCCGGCTGAAAAAATCAGCGCTATCATCACTTACTCCACTGTGCGCGGTAAAGCTCCAGGGTATATCGTTATGATGACCGAACAAGGCGTGGTTAAGAAGACGGCTATCTCCGAATTTGAAAACGTGAGACGTACGGGCATCATCGCCGTGAGTCTTAAGAAAGGAGACAGTTTAGGCTGGGTGAAACTTTCCACTGGAAAAGAAGAATTAATTCTCACCACAATTAAAGGGCAAGCCATTAGATTTAAAGAAAGCGAAGTTCGTCCGATGGGGAGAACGGCCGCAGGAGTCAGGGGTATTTCTTTGAGAAAAGGAGATTTTGTGGGCGCCTTTGATGTTATTTCTCCCGATAAGCTGGGTTATAAAGTTCTGGTAGTAATGGATAACGGCTTTGCTAAACTCACCGAACTCAAAGAATATAAAGTTCAGAAAAGGGGAGGCAAGGGAATCTTGACTGCCAAGGTTACTCCGAAAACTGGCGAACTAGTTTCTTCTCATATGATCTCCGAAGAGAAAGAAATATTGGCAATTTCCGTTAAAGGCCAGATGTTGCGTACTGAATTGTCGAGCGTGAGATTAACCGGCAGGGCGGCCCAAGGAGTTCGCATTATGAGACTGAAAGCCGGCGACAAGATTGCTGGAACGGTCTGTTTCTAGGTAAGATTAGTCATATGCAATTCACCCGACCACAACTAGTTATATTAAGTACGGCAGGATTCATAATCCTTTTCTTCCTGCTTGTTTTCTTTGGTGTCGTCCCTGGATTACGCGAAGACATAGGAGGCCGGGCGACTCTGCAGGTTTGGGGGATTGATGACTCCAAGCTTTGGAGCAACACCATTAGTTCTTTTGAGAATAAATACCCAGGCAACGCTGTTAAATACACGCAACTACCGGAAGCCAGCTATGAGAAGCAGCTTTTGAATAGTCTCGCCGCCGACAAAGGCCCAGATATTTTCTTTTTCAAAAACTCCTGGCTTTTAAAGCACGGCAACAAAATTGTTCCAACTACAGATACAGCTATCACTCTTTCTGCTTTCAAAAAGCTCTTCCCCGAAGTAGCTGAAGAAGATTTTGTCTATCAGGGCAAGATTTATTCCCTCCCCTTGTCAATTGACACACTCGCTCTTTTCTACAACAGAGACATTTTTGATAATAAGAAAATCGCCGTGCCCCCGGTTACTTGGGATGAACTTAAAGCCGATATTTTGCGTACCCGCGAATTCGGGAGTAAGGGCGCCATTGTTAAATCGGGGCTTGGCATCGGAGCGACTTCCAAGTCGGTTACTAACGCCACAGACATTCTTAATTTGCTTTTTCTACAATTCGGAACGGCCATGAGAAATAGTATTGGTGATGTATCTATTTCTAACAACGAGGGCCTTAAAGCTCTTAACTTTTATACGCAGTTTGCCAAGTACGGAAATCTTTATTACACCTGGGCAAGCACTTCTGGGCCCGACATAGACTCTTTTGCAACGAAACAATTGGCTATGATGTTGGGTTACGCTTCTCAAATTCCGGAAATCAAAGCCAAAAACCCTTCTTTAAACTTTGCCATTACCTCGGCTCCACAAATGAATAAAAAAGAATCCGTGAATTTCCCTAACTATTGGGGGCTAGCCGTTTCTTCTAAGACTGCGGCTAAAGATGCGGCCTGGAACTTCGTTTTATTCGCTACTACCGATCCGACTACTGCTTCCGCCTATGCTACCGCCGGAGCTAAGCCGCCTGCACTAAGAAGTCTTATCGGCCAATATCTTAACAGCCCTACCCTTGGAGTTTTTGCTGGTCAGGCGCTAACCGCCAAAAGCTGGCTTCAACCGGATGACGTGGAAGTAAAAAAAGCTTTTGATGATATGATAGAATCAGTATTATCAGGTAGATTGACTCCAGATAAAGCTTTGCGTGGAGCCCAAAATGCGCTGAACTCTATTCAATGATAAAAGTAGACACAAGTAGAGATAAGTTTAAAGGGATTTTGTTAACGATTTTTCCTATAGTGCCGCAATCCCCAAGCGGCGGTTACGGCTGGCCCGAATTGTCTCAGACGATTACTAATTTAATGACTTTATTGCTTTATGGCGCCATTCCCTTAGCGGTTCTCGTTATTCTCTACGGAGGTTTCACCATACTCACTTCAGGCGGTTCAGAAAGTAGGTACGAAAAAGGTAAAGATGCTATTATAGGAGCTGTGATAGGTTTATTTATAGTCTTCGGGTCATACATTCTAGTAACATTGGTGACCAGGGCTTTATCGGGATAAATTATGAATTTTTTAATACAAAAAGTTTTAGCCGATACTGTTTTTCCGGGAGATAGCGGCTCAAATTCTTCCGGTGGTGGTTTAAGCATCCAACCTCCTAGATTACCCGACGGGACGCTATTGCCCCAGGACATCTGCCCTATTATCTATAGTGTTACAGACTTCATAATAGCCGTTTCTATTCCTATAGCAGGCTTAATGATACTCTATGGCGCTTTCCTGATACTGACAGCCGCCGAGAGTCCTCAAAGATTTGAAGCCGGGAAGAACACCATTCTTTACACTGTAATAGGATTAGCGATAATTCTGCTCGCTAAAGGATTAGTCGTTCTTATCACCGGACTATTGGGAGCTGGTGATATCGGTTTCTGTCCCGCCCCCCTCACTTAACAAATAATGGCCTTTATGGTATCTTATTAAAAACAAAAAGGTCGAAGTTTAGCACTAAAATATGATAAATAAATTTAATTCAAAAATAGTTTCCACTGCCCTACTCTTTGCTTCACAGGCAGCCACCGTTTATGCTCAGGCACTGCCAGGCAATCTTCCACCAGTCAACACCACCAATAGCATAGATATTCCCAGGATAATTGAGAATATCATGAACTTCGGAGTCGCCCTTTTAGTTGCGCTAGCTGCCATCTTTATCCTTTGGGCGGCCTATATGTACCTGACTGCCGGCGCCATAGAAGACAACTTGACTAAAGCCAAGCACTACATGCTCTACGCTATTATTGCCATCTTTGTGGCTCTTATCGCTAAGGCCATACCTATAGTAGTTAAAGGGCTTTTCCCAGGAGCGTAGTAAGTGCTTTAATGCGCAATTTAAAAACCCGTTTTTTGTAAGACGGGTTTTTATTGTGGCTAGCGAAGAAGAAGGGGAATAGTTCGCCAGCTGGCGGGTTATTTTCACTCCCTCTCCATTCCTTAATTAATACCATATTTTGAATAAATAGTCAAGTTATACTAGTATTTATCTATATAACTGCCCCCGTGGCGGAATTGGCATACGCGCGTGCCTTAGGAGCACGTCCTGCAAGGGTTAGAGGTTCAAATCCTCTCGGGGGCACAAAAAAATGAAACAGGAGCAAATTAAAACAAAAAATAAAACTGGCGAAGATAAAATTGGTCCCGAAGTAGTCGTTAAGGTTTATGATCCTTTGCTCGGTATGCGTGGATTTTTGGTTATTGATAACACGACTTTGGGTGTAGGTAAGGGCGGTATTCGCATGACACCCGATGTTACAGAAACCGAAGTGGCTCGTTTAGCGAGAACCATGACTTTTAAAAATGCTTTAGCCGACATTCCTTTCGGCGGGGCTAAAGCTGGAATAGTTTGGTCAGGCGGCTCGGAAGAGTTAAAGAAAGAATACATACAAAGCTTTGCCCGGGCCATAAAACCTCTGACTCCTAAAATGTATATCGCGGGTCCCGATGTTAATACAGGAGAGCGAGAAATGAAATGGTTTGTGGAGGCAACCGGCAATTGGCATTCCGCTACTGGCAAGCCGGCAGACCTATGTATGAAAATTTTCGGCAAAAAGGGGGAACGATGCGGCATCCCGCATGAGTTTGGCAGCACGGGTTTTGGCGTAGCCCAAGCTACGGCAGTAGCCGCCGAAGTTTACGGGCTCAATATTAAAGGAGCTACGGTGGCCATAGAGGGCTTTGGTAATGTGGGAACTTTTGCTTTCAAGTATTTGGCAGAGATTGGAGCGAAAATTGTGGCAGTGGCTGACAGCCGTGGCGGTGTCTATAACGCCGACGGTTTGGATTACAAAAAACTGATGGGACTCAAAAAAGAGAGAAAGTCTGTAGCTGACTACAAGCCTGGCAAAAAAATAAGCCGTGATGCTATTTTCGGTCTGAAGGTTGATATTTTGATTCCAGCTTCTGTTACAGATGTCATTAACGACAAAAACAAAAGCAGTATTAAAGCGAAAATCATAGTTGAGGGAGCCAATATCCCTATGCGGGAAAACGTGGAGCATTGGCTCTGGCAGAAAGGAATTATGATAGTGCCGGACATGATAGCTAACGCCGGTGGAGTCATCTCATCCTATGCCGAACACCGCGGTTACAATCCGAAACGGATGCTTGATTTAGTGGAGAAAAAAATCAAGAAAACCACCCAGGCAGTGCTTCGAAAATCAGTTGCCGAGAAAAAGAATCCCCGGTTGGTAGCTATGGAGCTGGCGCGCGCCAAACTTTCTAGAAAATAAATTACTTTCTCCTTCTGCCGTGGAAAGCGTCGTGGACTTCGTGGAGTTCTTTGTTTGTAACGTGGGTATAAATCTGAGTCAATTAGAACCCTCTGTACATCGGTTTTATAAATCATGGTCTTTGTAGGCTTAATAGCCTCTTTTGTTTTGGTTTCTGGCATAGAGAATCCAACGTATTCTACTTTTTTATGTAGCCTCATCCGTACCCAATCTATTGCTGGTATAATATCTGTATCTGAACTAACTACGATAGCTGTGTCATATTTCTTATCTATTGCGCCAACAATTATATCAGTAGCCATTTTGACATCAATGCCTTTTTCTCTAGATCTAGTATAAGCAACTTCCTTAAAGCCAGCCTTAAGTAGTTTTTGATAATCTATAAACCTATCATCAATTTTAATTCTCTCTAATCTAGTTCTTAGCTTACTCGTTTTAATTCCCCAATTACCCTTCTCTATTAATTCACGGAAAAGAGCTGTTTGGTGCATCATCGCCTGTTTATTTTCGTGCCCATCATGTATCTCTCTTACAGTCCCTATATAAAATCTTTTTCCTTCTTTAGCTATAGTCCTCCCATTAGCTAGAAACGTGGCGAATTTATCAAAATCAAAATCTACTTCATGCAATCCAAGTCTTTGTAACGCAAGATGATAAAAATTCCCGCCATCTATAAATATACAAACGCGTTCGGTCTCCATATATGGAGATTCTATGGCCTATTTATTCGTTTGTAAATAAAAAACCTGCACACAGCCTTTCGGCGGGCGCAGGTGACTTCTGTGTTAGTTTAAGACAGAAGTCATATCATGTCAAAGGCTTGTGGATAGTTACTTCCTCCTCCGTCCGTGGAAGGCGTCGTGGACTTCGTGGAGTTCTTTGTTTGTAACGTGGGTATAAATCTGGGTAGTGGTGATATTGGCGTGGCCTAAAAGTTCCTGCACACTTCTTAAGTCCGCTCCATTCATTAATAAGTCGGTTGCGAATTGGTGGCGCAACTTATGTGGGGTAATCCTATTTGGAATGCCGGCTGCCCGGCCGTAATAATCCACCATTCTTTGAATAGTGCGGGGGATAATACGCCCCAGAACTTTAGGGCTTTTCCCTTTAGAAATGCTGATGAAAAGCGCCTGGTCTGTGTCAGTTCGCTTGTCTAAATATTCTTTAATTGTCTTTTTAGCTCGTTCGGATAGGAATACTGTACGTAATTTTTCACCCTTGCCTCTTATAGTGAGCTCACCTCTGTCAAAATTAGTAAATCGGTCCATAGAACATAGCTCGGAAATACGGAGGCCCGTGGAAAAAAATGTCTCCAGTATTGCCCTATCTCTCAAACTCTTTAAATCATTGCCCTTAGGTGCTGCAAGGAGTCTTTCTAAATCAGCATATTCCAGAACACTTATCTGCCGTTGCGGTACCTTAGGCAACTCAATCTTGTCGGCGGAAACAGAGGCAATCCCGCGCTTAGCCAAATATTTCAGGAAGTTTCTTATGACTATTATGTGGTAGGCCTGCGTTCCTTTCTTAATGCCGGGCATGTCGGCAAGCTTAACTCTGAACTCTCTGATGCTTTCTTCGGTCACGTCGCTAATCTTTTTGGCTCCCGTAATAAGGAGGAACTTTCTAAGACATCTTTCGTAGGACTTACGCGTCAGAGGAGAGCGGTTTTTCTCCACCTCCAGATAGTCTAGATAGTCCTTTACGGTTTTTTGTAAATCCATGCTTAGATTATACATCAAAATATTATGCGACACATATACTGTTGCATAATATTTTGTCCTTTTACGATTTGAATCTATTCAAGTTGTAACAAGGAATATTTTGCGACACTAAAAACGAGCCGGTCAGCCTTTACAAATCAAGCCAAACCTGCTAAATTGGGTGAAATATGTTAACTACTAAACAAAAGAAAAAGGTAATTGACGAGCATCAAGCTCACGATAAAGACACTGGATCCGCGGAAGTACAGGTAGCCGTTATCAGTAAGGAAATGGAAAAGTTAGCCTCTCATTTAAAGAAAAACCCCAAGGATAATCACTCTAGAAAAGGTTTACTAGGTATGGTTGCCAAGAGAAGGAAGCTTTTGCAGTACCTCTCTATTAATTCTTTGGAGGGTTACGCTAAGCTTATCAAAAAGCTTGGCCTTAAGAGATAATGTCTGTAGTGCAAGCCAATAAGGAACAGCGAGTTGGAGTCTTCATTGATATCCAGAACCTTTATCATTCCGCCAAGAATTTATATGGCGGACGTGTCAATTTTGATAATCTCTTAAAACGTCTCGTTAACGGCAGACGTCTTGTTCGGGCTCTTGGTTATGTTGTTAAAAGCGATCCCGCTACAGGTGAGGGCGCTTTTTTTGATGCTCTAAACAAGGCCGGTATAGAACTTCGTATTAAAGACATCCAGATTTTCCCGGATGGCATGAAAAAAGCCGATTGGGATGTGGGGCTCGCCGTTGACGCTATCAGAATGGCGAGCTTAGTAGATGTAGTTATTATAGTAAGCGGTGACGGGGATTTTATCCCTTTAGTCGAATATTTAAAGTGGGGGCTGGGCAGGACCGTGGAAGTAGCCGCTTTTGATAGGACCGCTTCCTCCAAGTTGGAAGACACTGCGGATTCTTTTATAGATTTAGGTAAAACCCCGGGAGTTGTTTTTAAAGTTTTTAAGAAAGCGAAGAAGCAATAAATTTAAATAGATGGAATTGCATAGAAAATCTTTTGAAACTGAAGTAGGTGGCAAGATTCTAAAACTGGAAGTATCAAAAATTGCCGAGCAGGCCAATGCTGCCGTTATCGGCAGGTATGGAGATACAACTGTCCTAGCTACCGTTGTAGTGGGGGGAGAGGACAGGGATATAGATTACATGCCACTAAGCGTTGATTACGAAGAGAGATTCTATGCTGTTGGTAAGATATTGGGCAGCCGTTTCTTAAGAAGAGAGGGTAGGCCATCAGATGAAGCGATTCTCTCGGGACGTCTCGTGGACCGCGCCATTCGCCCTTTATTTAATAATAGAATAAGGAAAGATATACAGATAGTAGTCACCATCATGTCATTTGACGAAGAACACGACCCAGATTTGGTGGCTCTTAATACTGCTTCAGCCGCCATCTTGAGCTCTAACATTCCCTGGAAAGGGCCGGTGGGGGGAGTTAAAGTGGCTAAAATTGACGGCAAAATTATTATTAATCCCAAGCTTAGCGAACTCTCCAAAGGCAAAGTTGAGTTTGAAACTTTCGTAGCCGGATCCAGAGATAAAATCAATATGATTGAACTTAGCGGTGATGACGCTAAAGAAGGCGATATTATGGAAGCCTTCAAGCTCGCTTCAAAAGAAATAAATAAAATTCTTGATTTCCAGGAAAAGTTCCAAAAAGAAGTTGGCAGCAAAAAATCAGATTTCCATTTAAAAGAACCTTCAGCGGATTTGAAAAAAACTGTTAGCGATTTTCTATCCGGTAAACTGGATAAAGCTATCTATGTCAAAGACAAAACCGAAAGAGAAGTTAATCTTGCAGAAGTTAAAGAAACTTTGGAAGCTTATCTTAATGAATCCAGAGTCGTTGAAGCCGATTCAGCAGCCATTAATCACCTTTTTGAAGAAGCGGTTGACGCTATGGTGCACGAGAAAATATTAAAAGAAGACAAGAGACCCGATAGCAGGAAGTTAGATGAGGTCAGGGAGCTTTATGGAGAAATAAGCTTTCTTCCACGTGCTCATGGCTCGGCGCTGTTTATAAGAGGAAACACGCAGGCTTTGGGAGTTGTGACGCTTGCCGCTCCTGGCTCGGAGCAACTTATTGAAACCATAGAGCAGTCCGGCAAGAAAAGATTTATGCTTCACTACAACTTCCCGCCTTACTCTGTAGGGGAAACTGGCCGAGTTGGAGCTCCGGGCAGGCGTGAAATTGGTCATGGCGCCTTAGCCGAAAAAGCTGTCCGCCCCTTAATCCCAAGTAAAGAAGATTTCCCCTACACCATTAGAGTTGTTTCGGAAGTCCTTTCTTCTAACGGCTCCTCTTCTATGGCTACCGTCTGCGCCTCTGTTATGGCCTTGATGGATGCAGGAGTCCCGGTCAAAAAGTCTGCGGCTGGTATCGCTATGGGCTTGATGACAGGCGAAGCCGGTAAATATAAAGTTTTAACCGACATTCAAGGACCGGAAGATCATTATGGAGATATGGATCTTAAAGTAGCTGGCACACGGGATGGTGTTAACGCTATTCAAATGGACGTAAAGATTGACGGAGTGAGTTTTGAAATTTTGGAGAAATCGCTTCAACAGGCTAAACAAGCCAGGCTCCATATTTTGGATTTTATTGACGGCGTTATTAAAACTCCCAAATCGGAACTTTCAGAATATGCCCCGCGTGTTCTTACTATTACCATTGATCCGGAAAAGATCGGAGAAGTCATCGGTCCTGGAGGGAAAATGATCAACGGTATTATTGCACGTACCGGAGCCATTAGTATTGATATAGAGCAGGCCGGCTTGGTTTATGTTGCCGGTTCCAAAGAATCAGCGGAGGCGGCCATGGCAGAAGTTAAAAACATCGTTAAAGAGTTTGAGATTGGAGAAATTGTAGAGGGGGCGATTATAAAAATGTTGGATTTTGGAGCCATTGTTGATTTAGGAGGAGGCCGGGACGGAATGATTCATGTTTCTGAACTCAAAGACGGTTTCGTGGAAAAAGTGTCTGATGTAGTGAAACTCGGCGAAATAGTTAGGGCCAAAGTCATTAAAACCGAAAAAGGTAAGATAGGCCTTTCTTTAAAGCAGCTTAATAAATAGCAAGCGACAAGCCTACTTATCCACACGTGCTGTTGTAGGGTTAAGGGTGTATAATTAGCTCATATGAACGGTAACCAAGACAACTTACAAGGTCCGGCTCCTTTGCCGGACAACAACGAATATAAACCGCCGGTTCCGCCAGCTGGAATACCTGATAGTTCTCCAGTACCGCCGCCTCCTCCTCCACCGCCACCGCCACCTCCGCCGGTAGCCCCACCAATATCTCCAATAGCGCCAAAACCAATTTCTCCGGTAACACCTACTACCCCGATCCAACAGGGTCCACCTATGGCTCCCCCCGTTTCTTTTACTACGCCTCCTAATTTTTCCGCCAGGACCTCTTCTCCGGTTCCTCCACCTCCAGCTCCAGATATTGGCATCAGAACTATGGCCAGCGACCTTTCCTCTCTGAAATCAACTGGAGGACTTGAGACTAAACCAACTACTTTCCAGCCTGCTGATTTTTCTAAGGCGCCAGTTTTCAACCCTTCTGCGGTCACTTCGGCACCAGGAGCCACTACTAAAGTAGTTCTACCAGCACATAGCCCAAGTTCGTTACTTATAGTAGCTGCTTCAGCCGCGCTTGTTGTTATAGCAGGACTCGTTATTTACTTCTTTATCATGCCTCTTATTTTCCCAGTGGGAAATAATACCCCCGTTTCCGTCACAACTGATACTACCGGAGATCAAACCTCAGCAACCACTAACACCCCCCCCGTAGTCACCCAGTTAACTCATCAAACCTTTTTCATTACTGCCCCGACCTCTACTTCCACAGTTAATCTGACCACTTTAACTCTCGGCGAAATCCAAACGGCTTTTACTGCGGCTGTTTTCGGTGCTCAACCCAAGACTCTCACCGAAATCAACCTTAATGTAAATAATTCTCCGGTTGATGCCACAGCTTTTATGGCTATTGCCTTCCCGGAACTGAACCCAACGACAATTTTGACCGCCTTCGATAGAGACATGACCGCTTTCGTTTACAAAGATGCTAATGGTTCTAGGCCGGGTTATATCTTTAAACTAAACGATTCGGCAAACCCCGCTACCGTCTCTGCCGACATAAAAAGTATAGAGTCTTCCGACAACTTGCCTAATTTATTCTTAACTTCTCCTGGAGCAGCTATAGGAGTTTTCAAGGACGGTATAACCATTGGCGACGCTAAGGCCAGATATATTAATTATTCCACCATAGGAGCCTCTTTTAATTACGCCCGGTTCAATAATTATCTTGTCGTTAGCACTTCTTTCAACGGTCTTAAAGAAGCAATGAAGCTCCTCGGGTTGCCATTATAAGATTTGACGGCTCAACAGGGAAGAAGTACAATCTCTTGCAATGAAAGACCCGAAGTTATTCGGGTCTTTAGATTAATTAGTATGGACTTAAAAGCATTAATACAGGGCGTGGCCCAAATCACTGAAGATAAAAAAATAGAAGCCGCAAAAGTTTTCGAGGCTATTGAAGGCGCCCTCGCTGCTGCCTACAAAAAGGAGTATATGACCCGTGGCGTCGTCGTTAAAGCCAAGTTGGATATGGACCAAGGTGACATCAAGTTTACACAGGTCAAAGAGGTAGTAGACGAGACTACTGTTAAAATAGTTGATCCCGAGAGCGTTGATGTAGAAGAAGTGACAGAAAGGATTGAAGGAGAAGAAGCTCCTTTACCCCGCTACAATTCCGAGAGACACTTATTGGTTGGTGAAGCTAAAAAAATGAAAAAAGATGTTAAAGTGGGTGATGAATTTGAGTTCCCCTTGGAGGCCAAGACTGACTTCGGCCGTATTGCCGCTCAGACCGCTAAACAAGTCATCATCCAGAAAATAAGGGAAGCTGAAAGGGAATCGATTACAGCGGAGTTTAAAAATAAAGAAGGGCAAGTTGTTTCCGGTATTATTCAGCGCTTTGAAAGAGGTAATGTTTTCATAGACCTTGGCCGAACTATAGGTATTATGTTCCCAAATGAAGCTATCCCCGGTGAGTACTATAAAGCCATGGAGAGAATGAAGTTTTACGTTCTTTCTGTCCAGACCGAAAGCAGAAATGCGGGCATAGTGCTGTCCAGGGCTCACCCGAAATTTGTCAGCAAGCTTTTTGAAATGGAAGTCCCAGAAATTGCCGATAAAGTTGTAGAGATAAAAGCTATCGCCAGAGAACCGGGCAGCCGCACTAAAATTGCCGTGGCCTCTAATGTAGACGGAGTTGATCCGGTAGGAAGCTGTGTGGGTCAGCGTGGTACTCGCGTTATGGCGGTTAATAGCGAATTAGGTCAGGAGAAACTTGATATCATTGAATGGTCCGAAGACCCCGCTAAGTTTATTGCGTACTCGTTGTCTCCCGCTAAAGTAAGGTCAGTTGAGCTTTCTGGAGAAAGAGAAGCCAAAGCCTTTGTACCAGATGATCAGCAATCTTTAGCTATCGGCAAAGGTGGGCAGAATGTTAGGCTAGCAGCTAAGCTTACTGGTTGGAAGATAGATGTTCGTTCTCAATCCAAGCCGGATGTGGCCTTAGAGGGAGGCATCGCCTCCGCCGAGGGCATTGCTGCCGTAAAACCCAAAGCTGAAGATATTGTTGAAGATGGCGATAAGCCGGTCTATCATAAGGTAGGCGAAGAATAATTCAATTAAAATCACATATATGACCATTAACGTTATCGTTGAAACTCCAAGGGGCTCAAGAAATAAATACGAAATGGACAAAGATAGCGGCCGTATTATGCTGGATCGCGTTATCCACAGTTCGGTCCACTATCCAGCCGACTACGGTTACATACCAGACACTTTGTATTCCGACGGAGATCCGTTGGATGTTCTTATCTTAAATCGTTTTTCTGTAGTCCCAGGCTGTATTGTCCCATCGCGACCTATCGCCGTTTTTAGAATGGTGGATTCGGGAGACAATGACGAAAAGATAATCGCCGTTCCGGAAAAAGACCCGCACTATAGACACTGGAAAGATATCAACGATATCCCAGAGTCTTTGAGAGATGAAATAGAAGAGTTCTTCAAGACCTACAAAAATCTCGAAAAAGGCAAATACGTGGAGGTACGTGGCTGGGGAGATGTTAAAGAAGCGGAAGAAATAGTCAGCTCTTCTTTCAACAAATAAAACATATGGAAAATACCAAAAACAGCCGAGATAGCAGAGCACAATACTTAATTCCGACAGTTATAGAAAAATCCAGTTACGGCGAGAGAGCTTACGATATCTATTCCCGTCTTCTAAAAGACCGAGTAGTTTTCTTAAGCGGTCCGATTGACGACCAGTCCGGCAACTTAGTTATCGCACAACTATTTTTCCTGGAAGGTGAAAACTCCAAAGAAGATATTAAGCTTTACATCAATTCTCCAGGAGGTTCGGTTTCCAGCACTCTCGCCATTATAGACACTATGAACCACATTAAACCCGATGTTTCTACTGTCTGCGTTGGCATGGCTGCTTCTGGCGGGGCCTGGGTTTTGGCTTCCGGCGCCAAAGGGAAGAGACATATATTGCCCAATGCAGAAGTTTTGCTGCACCAGCCCTTAGGCGGAGTGGAGGGGCAGGCCACAGATATTGCCATAACAGCCAAACACATTTTGAAATCAAAGGAGAAGTTAATTCAAATTATGTCCAAAGCCACCGGTCAACCTATAACCAAGATTGAGAAAGACATAGATAGAGACTACTGGTTCAGCGCCGAAGAAGCTAAACAATACGGTTTAATTGATGAAGTTATTAAGAAAGCCAAACAGTAAAAAGCCGTAAGCAGAAATGAAGAATCAAGACAAAGGCCGCCGAAAAGCGGCTTTTGTGTTAGAATTTATCTAATATGAAGATGATTACCGACAAGAAACGTATAAACGAAATTTTAGACAGAGGAGTTGTTGTCCAGATACTGCCGTCGAAAGAAGCCCTGCTTGAGAGGTTGATTGCCGGTGACACGTTGAGAATTTACATAGGCGCCGACCCAACTTCATCGGCACTGCATCTTAGTCATGCCAAAAACTATATGTTTCTCGAGGAGATGCGCCAGCTTGGGCACGAAGTGGTTGTTTTGTTCGGTGATTTCACTGCGAGAATCGGAGACCCCAGCGGCAGGACAGAAGCCAGAAAACAACTTACAGAAAATGGGGTAAAAGAAAACGTTAAAGACTGGCTAAAACAGATAAAACCACTTCTGGATTTTAACGACAAAAAAAACCCGCCGAAAGTTTTATATAATGGTAAGTGGCTTTCAAAGTTGTCCCTGAAAGATATTATTTCTCTCGCATCCAATTTTACTGTTCAGCAAATGCTCGAAAGGGATATGTTCCAGAAGCGCCTGAAAGACCAGCTGCCGATTCATCTCCACGAGTTCCTTTACCCACTTATGCAGGGTTATGACAGCGTGGCGATGGATGTCGACGCCGAGCTTTGTGGGACCGACCAGACTTTCAACGCTCTTGCGGGTCGGACGCTGGTTAAGCGTCTCAAGAACAAGAACAAATTCGTCATCGTCGTCAATCTTATGGAAAACCCGAAGACCGGGGAACTTATGTCAAAAAGCAGTGGGACAGGAGTATTCCTTTCTTCTCCGCCGAACGAAATGTACGGATCGGTGATGGCTCAGCCAGATGAAATGACAGAAATCTTTTTCGTGAATTGCACGCGCGTGCCGCTGCCGGAAGTCAAGTCTATTTTAAAGAAAGGGCCAAAAGAGGCCAAGATGCGAGTCGCTTTCGAGATAGTCAAAAAAATTTACGGAGAAGCCGCGGCGAAAAAAGCAGAGGAAGAGTTTACAAAGGTTTTCGGTAAAAAAGAATTGCCGCAAGATATAAAAACAGCTAAGACGAAAAGCCGAGATTTGGCCACTATTTTAATGGAGGTGAGACTAGCATCCAGTAAAAGCGATGCGTGGCGTTTAGTTAGGCAGGGTGCGGTTAAAGTAGACAGCGAAGTTGTAAAAGATCCGAAGCATCAAATTTTAAATGGTTCTATCCTTCAAGTAGGAAAGCGCCACTTTGTCAAAGTTTCTTATAAGAAATAAATATATGCGGGTCCACGAGGATTCGAACCTCGATCATCGGTTTTGGAGACCGACATTCTGCCATTGAACTATAGACCCATAAACGATAGTTTTATCATTAAACTAAGCCCCCAAAGGTTCGTGTCCATTCTATCCGAAATAGTGTTTTTTGGACAGATTAAGCCAGGTTAGGGCAGGATAAAATTATACGAAGCCCTCCCCAAAGATCTTCTTATCATTAGGGAAGAATAGCTCGGAGAGACGGTAAATGCTGTAGGTGATAAAGAAGGCCGCAAGTACGTCTATGGAGTAGTGTAGATGTCCCAGGAGTACCACTGCCCCAAAGAAAATTGCGGAAGCAAAGAAAAACACTTTTAAGAAAAGATTGTTCCAGAAAAGGAGGGTGAGCAGATATGGAAGTCCGGTGTGTCCAGAGAAGAAGTAGTCTCCGCCAGCCATAATGGTTGCTAAGAAATTTGAAGGTCCTATATCTACCTGGGTAGGGAAGGGGCCTAGGTGAGTGATGCTAACGAACACAGACCGTATTAATATAAATAGAGAAACGGCTTTAAGAGTGAATGGGATCTTTTTCGGGTCATTAAGAAGCAAAGTAAGTACGAAGGCCCAAAGTACTACCGGCCCGTAGATAAAGGCTAAGTCCACGTCAAAAACCCTGGTGTTGCTTAGTATAATGTCCGTGACATAGTTACTGGCCTTCTCGGTGGCGTAGATGGCTGAATAAAAGTAAGCGACGGAAGAGACAATAAAAAGTATGACACCAGAAGTAAAAGTTGTTATGTAAGAAGTGCTGTTAAAGCACTCTTTATAACGAAGCAATAGGATTTTAAGATAGTTTTTAGTCATTAACGTACATCTTTATACTCATTCGTAAAGGGCTTACTTGTAAATACTTCGGAGAGGAAATTAATGGCATACCGGTACGCAGTCAGAAGGAATCCTTCCCCCCTGAGTCTTCTGGCTGAAGTATACATGACTAACTTCTGGTTGAATTTTACTCTCCCAACTTTATATAAACGTCTTGCTGTATCCGTATCATCGCCGTAGAAACTAATATTCGGATTAAACCCGCCTATTTTCTCTAAAGCTTCACGCCGTACTGCGAAGTTCCCTCCAACCGCCATATAGCCGGTAAATAAATAGGCCAGTCTTGCGAGCACTTTCCAGTAAAGCCAAACACCGACTTTAGCCAGCCGAGAGACATCGTAAAAAATATAAGGTCCGCTTAGACAAACTAGTTTCTCGTCAACCTTAAAATTCTTAACTACTTCCTTAACCCAATGTTCAGGCATCCTGGTATCGGCGTCAATAAAGGCAATGATGTCTCCCGAACTTTCCCGAACGCCACGCTGTCTTGCTATGGTGACACCCTTCTTGGGTTCGGTGACAACTCTCACTCTCCTAAAGCGAGCGGCAACTCCAGCAGTCTTGTCTGTACTTGCGTTGTCAACAACTACAATTTCGTATAATTCTCCGCCGTTTTTGATAACGCTTTCCAGGCAGCTACTAATGTATTTTTCTTCGTTGTAGGCGGGAACAACTAAGCTTATTTTCATTTCATTCATATTTTATTATTGGGTCGCTAAAGCTTTCTTGTAAACCTCCTCAAATTTATCAGTGATAGATTCAGGAGAAAACTCCATAGACTTTTTTCTGCCTGCTTCTCCGAAAGCCTTAGACATCTCATCGTCCCTAAGCAATTTTAAAACCCTCTCTACATAAGTCTTTTTGTCGGTCGGTTCCACCACAAAGCCGGTTAAACCATCAAGAATATACTCCGGGAGTCCACCGGCTTTAGCTCCAACTACCGGCAGTTCACAGGCCATAGACTGCAGGGTAGTCATTGATTGGGTGTCCGAAGTGCTCGTAATTAAATAGAGATCGCAGGCGTTGATAGCTTCTACCAGAGCCTTACCACGTAAGGCTCCCAGAAACTTGGAATTCACTCCCATACTTTCCGCTTTCTGCTGCAGCTCTTCTGCGTGAGGACCATGCCCCAAAACAACAAAAGTCATTTCTTCCTCTTTAGCTGCTTCCGCGAAAACCTCCAAAGCAAAATCCAGATTCTTTTCTTTAGCCACCCTGCCGAAGATAAGCACTCCCTTGCCATTAACGCCAAATTTCTTTTTCAAGGAATCTTTCCCTCCTAATGGCTTAAAAATATCCGTGGGTATGATGTTAGAAATAACATTAGTCGGAACTTTCAGTCCATACTTTTTAAGTTCTTCAATCATGCTTTTGCTAGGCGCCGTTACCTGATCGCAGTGGTTATAAAACCAGGCGGCGAATTTACGGGCACCATCTTTAAATGGTTCGTAGTCCAATTTAAAATAATGCATATAGTCGGCTGGGAAGGTGTGGTCAGTTCCGACTAATGGAACTCCTAGGGCGTGTCTAGCGTAAAGAGTAGCCACGCCTATAGTTGAAAAAGTGTGAACGTGGATTAAGTCTGGGGCAAATTCTCTCATGTCTTTTGTCATGCCTACGGGCACAACAAACGCCAAATCTCCGTGAGATTGTGGAATTTCCCAAGAACTTAATCTCATTATCTCCGGATCTGGCTTGGCCTCCGGTCTATCCGGAGCGTAGATTCTCACCTTATGGCCCCCATGCTTAAGGTTGCCGGTTATTAACTTGACTGAGTCAGCTACACCGCTAAGTTGTGGGAGATAAATGTCGGTGCAAAAAGCTATTTTCATATGTTTATAGTTCTTTCTTAACCTCTTTCTCTTCTTCTATCAGTTTTCGGCTTACATATCTGGTAAGTATATAGTAGACAGTGGCCACCAAGAGTACCGCCCCAATCACATACTGTATATTCTCTAACACATTAGTCGCGTTTCCAAAAGCATTCCCGAAGTAGTATCCCAACATAAATAATACCCCATATTGAGCCAGACTGACCAAAACTGCGTACTTGAAAAATACTCCCACCGGCATACCCACCATCCCAGCAGCCATAAGGAATCCGGGAGATAGGCCATATGACAATTTACTTAGAAGCATAGTCCTAAAACCGTGCTTGGCCCATAAGATCCTCACTTCGTCGATGTGCCCCTCCTTAATCCCTATTTTGGCTAGAAGTCTTCTGACAAGTGAAGCTTTCTCACCGAAACGGCCGACAACATAGAAGACGCCGTCTACAATAATATCTTTCAGAAAAAATATAACGAAAGCTAAATAAGGATTAAAATAACCGAGGCGCGATAACGCCCCCGCGATGAAAGATACTACCGGTCCTTCAATAAAGGAGAGGGGGACGAGGAGCCAATAACGATAATTAATGAGGAGTTCCATTGCCCCCGTCGGATCTGTTGGTGAAGCCATAACAATTAACGGCCTTATAAGCCCATATTAATTATATAGGAAATAGCTCTTTACTACTTGAGTATATTTCTAATCATTTCTATTTTTAAATTTGACTATACCCCTAGGGGGTATATACTGTTTCTGTATGAAATATATGGAAGACAAAGCGAAACTTAAGATCGTCCGCCGACTTAAGATTCTTGAGGGCCAAATCCGGGGATTGCAGGAAATGGTCGAAAAAAACACTTATTGCATAAACGTGATAACCCAAACATCGGCAGTCAAACAAGGTCTCTCAAATGTGGAAGATTTATTGCTTGAAAACCATTTGGGCAGTTGTATCTTGAACCAAGTAAGGTCCGGGCAAACAAGCAAGGCGAAAGAGGAAGTCCTCAAAGTCTATAAACTTAAGAGAAAATAATTTAGTAAACCCATTCGACAAACTCAAGGCAAGTCACCATATAAATATTATGAAAAAAGAAACATATAAGATTCGCGGAATGCATTGCGCTTCGTGCTCATCAATGATTGAAAAGACTTTCAAAAAAGTTGAAGGAGTGGAATCCGTTGAGGTCAATTATGGCACGGAAAAAGCAAAAGTTTCTTTTGATCCTTCAAAAACAAGTCCTCAGGCTCTTTCCAAACACATTGAGCCACTTGGATATTCTTTAGTTGTTCCAGAAGAGCGGTCCGCGGCGGAAATGGGAATGTCCGAGGGCGAGCACGCAGCGCACTTGGGACTTAATCAGACGAAAAATGAAAAGCTGGCCGAACTTGCTGATATGAGAACGAAAGTTTTATCCGCTCTGCCGCTTGCTTTTATTAGTGCCGTTATATTGGCATGGGACATTTTGGCGCAGTTCAAAATTATTCCAGCTGCTACGCCGGTTTGGGAAGGAGCTTTTCGATATTTGCTCCCAATCATGGCGACTTACATGCTTCTTGTTGTCGGTAAGCCGTATCTTTTGGGATTTTACAGGTTTCTCCGCTATGGCAAGGCTAATATGGATACGCTTATAGGTATTGGAACAAGTGCGGCTTTTGTATATAGCTTTGCTATTATGGCGTTCGGGGAAACTCTAAAGCCCTACATAAATGTTAATCAGTCCTACTTTGATGTGACGATTATAGTCATTGCTTTCATTACGCTTGGCAAATATCTTGAAGCTAGTTCAAAATTGAAGACTGGAGACGCGATAGAAAAACTTTTAAATTTGCAGGCCAAAACAGCGCTCGTAACAAGAGACGGGAAAGAAGTTGAAATTCCTATTACCGAGGTCGTACACGGTGATTTGATTATTGTAAAACCAGCAGGGAAAATTCCAGTTGATGGTGTAATTACCGAAGGGCAGTCCTTTGTTGACGAATCAATGATTTCCGGTGAGCCGATGCCGGTTGAGAAAATGCCTGGGGATACCGTTGTCGCCGGGACTATTAATACAAGCGGCGCTTTTATTTTCAAAGCGACAAAGGTTGGTTCCGAAACCATGCTCGCGAACATCATAAGGATGGTTGAGGAAGCGCAGGGGTCAAAGGCGCCGATTCAGGCGTTGGCGGATAAAATTTCCGGTGTGTTTGTGCCGATTGTGTTAGTTATTGCCTTTCTTTCTCTTGGCCTCTGGTTTCTTATTGGCTCGCAGTATCTTGGGTTCGCGCAGGCGCTTTCGTACGGGCTGGTTTCATTTGTCGGGGTCTTGGTCATTGCCTGCCCGTGTGCCTTAGGGTTGGCCACACCGACAGCGATTATCGTTGGAGTAGGCAAGGGTGCAGGTGAAGGAATACTGGTAAAAGACGCGGCCACACTTGAGAAGCTTCATAAGGTGAATGTGGTGGTAGTTGATAAGACAGGCACATTGACCCGCGGGAGGCCGGAATTGGTAAGCATTAAAAATCATTCATCAAAAAGCGAAAAAGAAATAATCTCAATTTTGGCTTCGCTTGAGAATAAATCCGAGCATCCAATTGCCCACGCTGTTACGGAATACGCGAAGCAGAATAGTATTGAGCTTGCGTCTGTTTCGGGCTTTGAAATTATAAAAGGCAAGGGATTAAAGGGAACGGTTTCCGGCGCGGAATATTTTGCCGGCAACATCAAACTCATTTCTGACTTAAACCTCGCTTTTAATAAAGAAGAACTTCAAAAAGAAACCGCCGAAGGGAAAACACCGGTTGTACTTGCTACCAAAGAATCCGTACTTGGTGTATTTATGGTTGCGGACGCCATAAAACCGGAAGCGATAGAGGCGGTGAAAAATCTTCACAAGCTTGGCATTAAAATAGTAATGCTTACCGGAGACGATAAAAATACGGCTCTGGCGATAGCAAAACAGGTAGGAATAGACGATGTAGTCGCGGAAGTAATGCCGGAAGATAAGTTAAATAAAATAAAAGAATTGCAGGCGGAGAGTAAAATTGTGGCGATGGATGGAGACGGCGTTAATGACGCGCCAGCGCTCGCGCAAGCCGATATCGGCATTGCTATGGCCACAGGCACGGACGTGGCGATTGAGTCGGCAGGCATCACTCTTCTCCACGGAGATATTTCAAAGTTGGTCAAAGCAATTTCACTCTCTAAAATGACCATGCGCGGAATCAAACAAAACCTTTTTTGGGCTTTTATATATAATATTGTCGGCATTCCGCTTGCAGCCGGAATTTTTTATCCGGTCTTCGGATGGCTCTTGTCACCGGTATTCGCTGGATTCGCGATGGCAATGTCCAGTGTATCTGTAGTCGGCAATTCACTCCGCATTAAAAGTAAAAAATTATAAAAGGTCGAAATTACTGGATTAATTAAAAAAATATTATGAAATTATCAAAATTAATGCATATTACCAGCGTTACCGTAGGCTTCGCCGGAGTCATTACATTCGCGGCCGCTATTCTCGGCGGTGCCGATAACTTGGTATTCGGGGTTACAAAGGTTGATGCCCTGCTCTGTGCCGGAATTCTTATTCTTATCGCAATTTGGCTTGCGATTGGAACAATTCATCACATGATGCTTGAGAGGCGCGGAGAAACCATTTAATCAAGTATGCCATCTTTACTTAATAAAATTATTACATCACTTATTCTGTTATCGTTCATGGCGATCGTACTTTTTAGCTTTGCCACTATGATGCACGGACCAGACGGACGCATATCAGGGGATTGCCCATTTTCAGCAATTGGAGCATCACTTTGCCCACAGGATACTGTGGCTATAGTTCTCCATCATATTTCTGCCTATCAGTCATTTATCAACGTACCCGTAAATTTCGGTACCGTAGCGCTCATAATTTCTTTACTTCTTGTTCCGTGGATGACATTCGTAGTTTTTATAAGTCCATCCTTACTTAGGCCGCTTGCTCTTGTCGGTATTCTTTATAATTTTCCGCCCGACACTTCATACAAAAGAGAGATAACGCGCTGGCTAGCTCTGCACGAAAATAGTCCCGCTACTTACTAAGGCGCCGATGTAAAACCGTTTGCCCTCCTCCATATAAAACTACGGACGGGTAAGTCGAACTGGTTTTGTAATTTCTACTAACAACATGAATAAAAAAACAATAATTATAGGTGCGATTATCGTGCTCGGGCTGATAGGCCTTATGTTCTATGGTCGGAGTAATCAGACAATCGTACCTTCGGTGGCCGAGAATAGCGAAAAAGGTTCTTTAGTCGCTTTAGAAACGCCGTACGATTTCGGAACGATTTCAATGACTAATGGAAAAGTAGAAAAGGTATTTAAGGTAACCAATCCGACAGATAAAGATGTGACACTCTCAAGTGTCGTAACTTCCTGTATGTGCACTATCGCGTATACTGAAAATGCTGGTAGAGAAAAGGGGCCGTTTGGAATGCCAGGACACGGCGGACAGGTCGCCAAGGCAAATGAAGTTATCAAGACCGGAGAATCGCTGGACGTAAGGGTTGTTTACGATCCGAACGCTCACGGACCAGCAGGCGTGGGATCGGTAGACAGATTCGTTGATCTCACTGAAGCGAATGGAGGAACGACACGGCTTGAGATAAAAGCGGTAGTAACTCCATAACTCCCATGAAAAGAATACTAATAATTCTTTCCGTAGTCGTTGCAGTCATTGTCGGGCTTGTGGTACTCAAGAATAGCGCTATAACTGCCTCACTCATCTGGGATTTAAGTAATAAGGGTGCGTGGCTTCTGCCACTCGTCTTGCTCGCCGCTCTTCTCGACAGCGTTCATCCGTGTTCATTCTCCATTCTTCTCATCACTATCGCATTCCTCTTTGGGATGCAGATGACAAGGAAAAGAATCCTTCAGATCGGCGGTACGTATATCGCTGGGATTTTTGCAGCGTATTTCTTGATTGGGCTCGGCATTCTCAAGGTGTTGCACCTGTTCAACACACCCCACTTCATGGGTAAACTTGGAGCGACAATTCTCATCGTTTTTGGAGTAATTAACCTCATCAACGAGTTTTTCCCAAGATTCCCGATCAAGCTAAAAATTCCGTCAGTTTCCCATACTGCAATGGGTCGGCTGATGGAAAAAGCGTCGTTCCCGGCCGCATTCGGGTTGGGGCTTTTGGTTGGTATCTGCCAGTTCCCCTGTATGGGCGGACCATACCTCATGGTCATTGGTTTGCTTCGCGACCAAGTAACATACTTCACGGGCTTCGGTTACCTCGCGCTCTATAACCTAATCCTTGCGTTGCCGCTTGCCGTAGTGCTTTGGATCGCGGCAGACAAAACGATTGTGGACAAAATGCAGGAATGGAAAAAGACAAACATGAAAAGAGTGCGGTTTTGGGCTGGGCTCGCCATGATCATTCTAGGCATTTTAATTTTCTTCATCTAGTCCTTCAGTAAGTTCAGGATTATGCTGAGCCATATCGAAGCATAAACTTACGAACCCCGCTAGAAATTCAGTTGTCGCTAGCGGGGCCGCAATAAAAGAATTAAAAAACATGACTACAAAAATTTCTAACGGGGTGAACACTAAAACATTAACAATGGATAAATTCCTAGCAAAAATAAACTCTCTTAAAGAAAAAGCCGGAGTAGATTTATCTATTGCAGAAGATTTGAGTTTGGCGGTGATGAATCTCATCAGTCTTGAAGAGCATTTTTTCTTTACAGGCGTGAAAACCAAAAAAGACGAGTATTTCGACACATCACAGGAAATTCGGAGTATTCGGAAAGAACTTTTAGCAAAACTCATGCCAAATCACGAAGGAGAAACGTGGTGTATTTCCAAGCACCTCTTGGCTACCGCCATGCGGCTCACTGAGGTCGGCAACAAATTGCAATCCGAAAACAAAAAAGACGAAGCAAAGAGTATGTTTGAGAAGGCTTATAAGATTTATTCGATCTTTTGGGCGCTTAAACTTAACTTAATCAGCGGTCATAAAATAAAAACAACAGCAAAAGACAGTTCTCAGCTGGAAGAGTTAGTGAACAAACTGGCCGATTGCTGTGATGAATAGATAGAACTATGGAAGACAAGACACCAAAACAGATAATTGAAAATTCTCAGCCAGTTGAACAGGCTAAAGAAAACCATACGTTTCCTGTCAGCACTCTTATTTCAGCAGTAATTTTGGCAAGCGCGTTGGTATACACAACTGGGTTCAAAGCCGAGAATATCCAGCAAAAATCGACTGGCGTGGCGGAATCGGAAAAAACACAGGTATCCATGCTGGAAGAAAAAGTATTTCCGCCTGGAGGAGTTGTTCTGCCGGTCACCTGGGGCGATCTTGGTGTAAAACTTGTCAGTGTGGGCGCAATCGATGCCGATAGATTTAAAGCCATATACGAAGAAAGAAGAGCTTTTACAGATGAATACAAAAACCTACTTCTAGGGCAAAGCGATGGCAATCTTAAAATGACAAAGGATAACGCAGGCTATTTGTTAAATCTATTTTGGGCACTCGGTCTCGCCAGTAAAAACCCGATACTAGAATCAGGCGAGATGGTAAATCCGGCTTACGGCGGAGTGCAGAATTTTGCCTCAACCGGAGGATGGACGATATCTAGGGGAGATTCTATGGATCACTATAGCCGGCATATGTTTTTCACATTGACGCCGGAACAGCAGGCTCTTGTGGATAAAGTATCAAGGGGCATATACAGGCCGTGTTGTAATAACTCAACCTATTTTCCAGACTGCAATCATGGTATGGCTATGCTCGGACTTCTAGAGCTTATGGCTTCGCAGGGAGTTGGCGAGCAAGTCATATGGAAGACAGCTCTGACCGTGAATTCCTATTGGTTCCCGGATACCTACCTCACCATAGCAACTTACATGAAAAGTAAAGGAGTTGATTGGAAAGACGTGAACCCGCAGGAAATTCTCGGAGCCAATTATTCCAGCGCGTCTGGTTACGCGCAAATAGCTTCGCAGGTTACCGCGCCAAACAGTTCACAAAGCGGAAACAGATGTGATGCATAACTTTCCAATAAATTTTAACTAGCATGAATGACTATACGGATCTTGAATCGTACTGACTCTGTTTGATACTGGAGCGGGATACCGGAATCGAACCGGCGCCATTACCTTGGCAAGGTAGCGTACTGCCACTATACTAATCCCGCTTTAAATCTACGTCATTTTAATTGAATGCTTGATTCTTGTAAAGAAATTGAATAGATTTTATGGATATGCCGACAATGCACATAATGAAGAAATACTGGTTTAGGACAGCCTCTGTAATGGTGGTGGGCTTGGTAGCCATTTACTTTCTAGTTAAAGTCGTCCTGGTTATCAGTTTCCCAAAGACATTTGTACCCCAAGACTTTACTGACGCCCGTGGTAGGGGAGCTATTATTGCCGAAGAAATTGTCGCTTCTTCCGAAACATCAATAGCTAATTTGGAGAATATTAGACAGGCCGACGAAAGAGGGAATTATACAGATGGCTTGAACTTGGTTTCAAAAGAAATTCAGGACAACGAAGCAGCTTTCGTTAAAGCCTACGATCTCTCTACGCAACTAGGAGTAATGACTAATAATCTTAATTCTGTTAAACCGGAAAATGCAGCCCGTATTGGTCTGGAGGCTGTTTTGAACGAATCTCAAATAGTGCAAAGGCTTATAAACTACAACGCTGACGTTCGTCAACTCTTGGACGTCTTACTAAGCAGGTTCAGTAATTCTGGAAGCGTACCTAATGCTAAGGAGAAGGTGAAAGAATTAATCTCTTCAATGAATGACGAAGCTAAAGCAATTAACGACTTAAACAATAAATATAAGGATTTAATGAGTCAATTTGATAACCTCACCAAATAACCATCGGACCCATCTTTTATTTTCTATCTAGTCGGGCCGCCGAGAATCGAACTCGGTCATCTTGCTCCCAAAGCAAGCGTACTACCGGTATACGACGGCCCGAAATGTGCCCCCGGCAGGAATCGAACCCGCATCAATGCCTTAGAAGAGCACTGCTCTATCCATTGAGCTACAAGGGCATAGCCTCATTTACGAATAAATTGATTCTAATTTATCGGAGCTTCCTTAGCAACTTCCATAATTCGCGGTTACATCTATGCTATAATTATAGTCTGTAAGATTAATAAGTCGCTATTAAAAAAACAAATATATTCAGAATGAACAGTAATAACAAAATTATAGCAGCCGTGATTGTTGTGGCGGTTGTAGTAGGAATTGTCTACGTCCTTTACGCCCAGCCACAATCAACTCAAGCTCCAGACACTGCCACTAATCAACCCGCAACCACCAACGACAGCGCTGCTAATGTCGGTAATGAATCTAGATAAACTTATCGACTGGGTTTTGAGGGGAGGATTGGCTTTTTCCTTCCTTTTCCCTCCTATCAATGCCTTCTTTGATCCTTACTCTTGGATCGGCTACTTCCCTGCTTTTATGCGGGGATTTGTGCCTGACGCAGTTCTCTTGCACTCTTTCGGAGTTGTAGAAATTATAATAGCTTTATGGATTCTTTCGGGCTGGAAAGTCTTTTGGCCGAGCTTAGCTGCCTTCATCCTATTATTCGCCATAGTCTTCTTTGATTTAGGTGATTTTCAAGTGATTTTCAGAGACGTATCCATAGCTACCATTGCCTTAGTGTTGATTATCAAAAACCGTTCCCAAGCTTTCTTCTTAAACTCTGCAGGTGTAGAAAAAAGAAGGAGGGAAATTAAGTATAGTAAATCTTAAACTAACTTTAGAAAAATTCTTTTTGAGTTCACGTTTGGAAAGCAGAGAATACTGTATCTGAACGTAAGGACTCCCAGGACGCAGAATTTTGGAAATAGAGGAGTATATATTTTCTTTAACCTCTTTGTCCATCAGAGCGAGCGGGAGCGTTGAAACCACGGCGTCCACCATCTCTACTCCATAAGATTTCAAAATAGGGATGAGTTTCTCTGCTGAGTCATTTACGACAGTGAGTCGCGGGTCGTTGAAATCTCTAATCAAGTCCGAAAAATCTTTTACTCTCTCAAAAACAAAAAGCTTGGCCTCTGGATGCAACCTCTTTAATAATTCTTTAGTTATCGGTCCCGAGCCTGCTCCGAGTTCCACTACACATCTTGCGGAACCGAAATCAACTGGATCGGCCATTTTTTTAGAGGCGATAAGTGAAGAGGGCATTGGCGTACCAATAGTTTTCCAATTCCGCATAGATCGCATAAAAAACTTTAAAGGGTGCATTAGTAGAGTAAGAGTTTAATCTGATTATAACTGGAGAAGAGGCCCTTGACCATTCTGGTTCGCCTACCCCCCTTATCCATAGATTTATAACCCCAGGCTAGCTTAAAGGTCGAGCCTGATTGCAAACTATTAGCGTTTATGCTATACTTAGTTCAAGTTAAGCAACAAGTCGAGTTTCTTACACAAAATACAAAAAAATAAATGACAGGAACAATAAAGACCTTGACCCAGAAGGGTTTCGGATTTATCGCCCGCGAAGACGGACAGAAAGATATTTTCTTTCACTCCAAGGAGTTGCAGGGCGTTATGTACGATGAACTCAAGGTTGGCGATGTTGTCTCATTTGAAGTGGTGGATACCGAAAAGGGACCCAGCGCTACGAATGTTTCACGCGCCTAAGATACTATAAAATAAAATCACCCAGCCTAGGCTGGGTGATTTTATTTTGTGCCCTCAGAGAGAATCGAACTCCCATTTTTTCCTTAGGACGGAATTGTTCTATCCATTGAACTATGAGGGCTTACGGGGCGGCTATTTCTAACGAAGAGTATATGAAATTTTTTCTGATTGCAATTTACGGAAAGCCGATGCTACAATTTTGTCCGTTAAGCCGGACTAGCTCATCGGTAGAGCGCTGCCCTGAAGAGGCAGGCGTGCCCAGTTCGACTCTGGGGTCCGGCACAAAAAATTAAGAAAGACTAAAGGTGTTTAATTCCCTATTGCGGCACCAAGTTAGAGCTCATTGAGTCTGAGACTTTCAGGCTTGATACGATATCGGTTTCATTAATGAAATCGTCACACATTATGAACATAGAGGCCCTTAACGATCTCAACTTTAATTGAACTTGCTCTTATGGTTTAGAGCAGCTAATATTTGACCGTAATTATGGTGCCCATGGTGTAGTGGTAACACTAGAGTTTGTGGAACTCTCATCACGGGTTCGAATCCCGTTGGGCACCCAAACAAGCTAATAAGAATATTTCCCTTTGCCGGTAAATTCTGTTATACTTCGCCTAATTAAAGAATAATTAACTAATATATTTATAATATGGCAAAAAGAACTTCAGGACTAACAAGTAAACGTAAAAAATCACATTCACACAAAACAAAGAAGCGACTGGAGATAAAGAGGCTTATGTTGGAGGGAAGGAAAAAGAAGCGACGCAAGTAGGCTGGCCCACCCGTCCTTTGGGCGGGCTTTGTTTTAATTGGTGTATAATAAACCTAATGGAACATATTCCTCATCCTTGGATCAAAGAAAGAGAAAAAGCCGGCCCTCGGCTTACTAAGAACGAGCACATCGGCTTCAATGGACGTTTAGCTCTTTTTATAACTAACAAGTTTGGGAGTATGGGGGCTTTCTATGTCCTTTCGCTGTGGATGACTGGCTGGATAGTTCTCGCTACGTTGAGTATCGGTTTTTTTAAGCAAGATCCTTATCCTTTCATTTTCCTGCTTTTCTTGAGCAATATAGTCCAGCTTCTAGCTCTGCCAATATTGGCCGTGGGCCAGCAGGTTTTAAGCCGCGCCTCCGACAAGCAGGCGGAGCAGTCTTTTAAAGACGTCGAAGCTATTTTAAAACTTCAAGACGAGATTAATAGACTTGTCAAAGTGAATAATCAACTAACACAAGAAATCCACGACGCCATCCTTAAAAAATAAAACACTATTACTTTCCAGACGGGAGGTTATCCGGAGATTTTGATACTGGAAATGACAAGGGGCAACTGGATAAACTTTCCTTCTATACACCAACCCCAGGCGGTACGGGGCCTATCTTAATAGCTAAACTACTGGAGAATTTTTTTCTTCTTAATAAAGAATAGCTAGGCCTGAGTTTTAGGCTGAGAATCAATAGTGGCCATAACTTTTTTCTTGATGGCCTCGGCTAGCTTTTTATCTTCTTTGAGTTTATCTCTGACGTTATCAAAGCCGACACCCAGCTTTTCTTCTTCAAAAGTGTAACT
The DNA here is from genome assembly GCA_964360065.1 of uncultured Candidatus Saccharibacteria bacterium. Taxonomy (GTDB): domain Bacteria; phylum Patescibacteriota; class Minisyncoccia; order UBA6257; family Colwellbacteraceae; genus 2-12-FULL-43-11. Next base: position 16,753 of record CAYHTW010000002.1, on the reverse strand, counting down.
GGCGCCGGATTTAGTCACCACTCCATAATTAACTCCGGTATTCAAGACGTCTCCTTCGTAAGAAATTCCTTCGCCGAAAAGTATATCAAACTCGGCTGACCTGAAAGGAGCCGAAACTTTATTTTTAACTACTTTAGCTCTAACGCGGTTACCAACAACCGCTTCACCCTTTTTTATCTGGGCAATTTTACGGATATCAATTCTAACTGAAGAGGCAAAAGGAAGTGCCCTGCCGCCAGGAGTTGTTTCGGGGTTGCCGAACATGATGCCTATTTTCATTCTAATCTGATTGATAAAAATAATAAGAGTTTGGCTGTTGTTAGCGATAGCCGTGAGCTTCCTTAGGGCCTGACCCATCATTCTCGCTTGGCGACCTACGTGCTGGTCTCCCATTTCGCCTTCAAGTTCCGCTTTTGGGGTTAAGGCGGCCACCGAGTCAACCACTACAACAGATATCATTCCAGAACGAACTAAACTTTCCAGTATATTCAAAGCTTCCTCACCGCTGTCTGGCTGGGAGATAAGTAAGTTATTAATGTTTACTCCGAGCTTCTTGGCGTATTCAGGATCCATAGCATGCTCGGCATCTATAAACGCTGCCTTCCCACCCTGTTTCTGGGCCTGGGCCACAACATTTAAGGCTAAGGTTGTTTTACCGCTGGATTCTGGACCGAATATCTCTACCACTCTGCCGCGTGGTAATCCTCCTACGCCGAGTGCAAGGTCAAGGGAGAAAGAGCCTGTTGGTATGACGGCAACACCAGTCTTATTTACGTCACCCAAGCGCATAATAGCTCCGTCTCCGAACTTGTCTCGGAGACTTTGTAGAAGATTATCCAGTTCTTTATTCTCGTCAGTCTTTATTTCTTTTTTACTTTGTTTTGGACTCATTTATTTTTTATTGTGGTTTATTTTGTTGATTACTACCTTGATTATCTGGAGTAACCGGTTGAGGTTCTTCGTAGACAACTTGTCTCACGATTTTAGTCTCGCGTCCCAGAAATCTAGTGGCATCAAACTCAAAAGTGTTCAAACCAGGGGAGAGAGTTACGTCTTTTTGGAACGTTCCGTCCCGATTAGTATAAACTATTTCCTGATTGAGGGTGAGTTTGTCCTTAGCGCTCATCTTGCCGATTATCTTCAAAGTCTGGTCGTTTGTGGAAAATGGATTTTCTGGGAGATTGACCTGCAGGGTTGGGGTACCCATAATATCGTTTATTCTAAGTCCCAAGAAAATTAGTAGCCCCAAAATGACAACAGCCACGATTATAAAGTTCTTATTTATTTTTTGAATAGCAAAACGGTTCATAGGGAGCTTATCATTGCCCCCAGAGCTTCTGATTTCTGTGCTTTCCCGGTAAGCTTCCATAATAACTTCGTCTTCCACGCCCAGCGCGGCGGCAATCTTAATAAGATAACCCCTGACATACGGTTTAGCTGGTAGTTCTTTAAAGTTGCCCTCTAAGAGAGCGGTAACAAAACGAGTCGGAACGTTAGTAGCGTAGCTTAATTTCTCAGGGTTAATACCTCTTTCTTCTAAAAGTTCTCCGAGTAATTTCGATATCCCCATTTGTCCTTCTCTATTCATCTTTAGTTATATATACCTCTCTAGGCTTAGCTCCTTCGCCGGGGCCAATCAGGTTTTTAGACTCCATTATATCCAGAAGCCTAGCAGCCCTAGCATAACCGACTTTAAGCCTTCTTTGAAGGAGGGAGGCCGAAGCCTTTTGAGCCTCTTTAACTACCTCCAGGGCTTCATCAAACAGATCGTCATCGTCATCGCTTCCCATATAATTACTGAAAGTTTCTTTGCCGTTATTTTCCGGGATTCCTTCTTCTCTATCTCCGCTTAGGTTTTCCGGATTTTCTAGATTATTTTGAGTTATAAAGTCGGCTACTTTTTTAATTTCTTCATCAGTTACGTAAGTTCCTTGGATTCTCCTGGGTTTGGAGATTTCTCCGGAGATGAAAAGCATATCGCCGCCTCCCAAAAGTTTCTCGGCCCCAGCCATATCTAAAATAGTTCTGGAATCAATCTGACTGGCGACTTGCAGGGCGATTCTGGAAGTGATGTTGGCTTTAATCAATCCGGTAATGACTTCTACCGACGGTCGCTGCGTTGACACTATTAAGTGTATACCCGTGGCCCTAGCCATTTGAGCCAGCCTAACAGAAAGCCCCTCTACATCTCTTCCGTGTGAGATCATTAAATCAGCTAGCTCATCAATTACAATAACAAGGTATGGCATTAGGTCTTCTTTCTTTTTGTCGTTGTAACTCGTAATATCGCGGCAACCAGCTTTTAGTAAAACCTCGTAGCGTCTTTCCATCTCGTTTACGCCGAACCTCAGAGCTGCCACGGCTTTTTTGCCATCAGTAATAACGGATGAAACCAAATGTGGCAAACCTTCATAAACCGAAAGTTCAACGCGCTTCGGGTCTATCAATATTAGTCTTAGAGTTTCGGGTGAGTTCTTATAAAGCAGAGAAATTAAAAGAGAGTGTATCGCTACTGATTTACCGCTCCCAGTGGAGCCAGCGATGAGCAAGTGGGGCATTTTAGAGAGGTTAGTAAATATCGGGTCGCCAGAGACATCGCGCCCCAAAGGGAAACAGAGTGACGGAGAATTGGCGAACTCCGAATAATTCAGCAAGCCTCCCAAGCGCACAATACTGCCTACTTTATTTGGCACCTCAATGCCCACCAGTGACTTGCCGGGAATAGGAGCTTCTATTCTGATAGGGTGGGTAGCAAGGGCCAGCGCCAAGTCTTGGTTCAGGGCCGTAATTCTGGACAACTTCACTCCTTCAGCTGGCTTTAAAGTGTATCGTGTTACTTTGGGCCCAATCGTTATTTCTCCCATTTCTACAGGCATACCGAAACTCTCCAAAGTTCTTTTGATAATATTGGCATTAGCCTTCAGATCTCCTACGGTTGGTTTCTCACTCGTTGATTTGAGTAGGCTAAGCGGCGGAAAAACATAATTAGTTTTAATAGCGTGCCGAGGCTTAAATGTTTCTTTATCCTCCTTTCTATTTTCTTTCTCTTTATTCTCCTTGTATTCCGTAGCTTCCGTATGTTCTCCAACTATAGGGGTTATGCCCGGGCTTTCTGGTAAACTTAACTTGGGTTCTTCGGCTGGTTTCCTGTCTTTTTCGTTTTTCTCGCCACCACCGAAGAGCAGTCCCTTACTTAATTTAATCGGAGTGTTGAAGGTAGCGATGAGAGCCGCCAGCAATATTGTGAAGTTAATAGTGAGCGCCGCCCAGTAACCGAAGAGGGAATTGAGGCTGCCTAGTATTTCTCCGAGCCAGCCGCCTTGGCCGGGGTCAAGAACGTCTATTATGCCGAGGCTGGAAAGTAGCACAAATAATCCGCCAAATAATGTGGCCGTAACAATTCTTTTGGCGTCTTTTGTGAAAAGAGAGATACTAATAGCAATGAGAGTCGCCGGCAACAGGTAATAACCCAAGCCCATCAGTTTTGTGAGCCCATTAAAAATCATTTCTCCAACGGGTCCGGCCCCGTGGAATCCAGATAAAACAAAGACCACGGCTAATCCCAGTGAGAAAACGGCTACGATACTGGACTTAGCTTCTGGATGGATGATGTGAAAAGTTTCTTCCCGTCTTTTATTCTGGTGTTTTTTCTTAGCCATAAAGGAGTTTTTACTATACCTTTAAATTACACATCAAATTAGGTTAAAATTCAATTAAGTGCTTTGTCTAAATTCAAGCCGAAGGTGACATATGAAAAACAAATTTAATAAATCCAACATTTTTGGAGTTTACGACGTGAGAGGGATCTACCCCAAAAATATTAACGAAGAAGTCATTGGTAAACTAGGCCTAGTTGCCACCAAGCTTCTTCTCAATGGAAATAAAAAACGTAATAAGATGGGGAGCTTGGTGGTGGGTCACGACCCACGTCTTAGTTCTGTTTCACTTTACCGGACCTTAATAAGATCAATTAAAAAGGCTAGCCCTAAATGTAAACTACATTTATCGGGGCTTATTACTACTCCAGAAATGTCATTTTTAGTTAACCACTTGAAATCAGACGGAGGAATGATGGTTACAGCTTCTCACAATCCGAAACAATACAACGGTCTGAAATTAGTTAAAGAAAAAGGCGATCCTGTTAACGGAGAAGAAATCTATGCGATATACAAAAAGTTACGTTAGTTTTTTGAGTAAGTTTCTGGAAGTTAAAAACCCCCTAATGGTTGTCTTCGATTCTTCTAATGGTTCGACTGGCCCGGTTCTGAAAGAACTTTTCGGCCAAAAGAAAAATAAGCATAAAAAAATCAAAGCCATATTTATCAATGCTAAGCCCGATGGTAATTTCCCAGCCCACGGTCCGAATCCAATAGCACCGGATGCCAAAGAACAACTGCAGCGTACAGTATTGAACAACAAGGCAGATTTTGGAGCTGTCTTTGATGCAGACGGAGATAGAATTTTCTTTGTTGATAATGAAGGCAGGGCCCTAGATGCGGGCATCATCTTTATTCTACTTTCACCTCTTTTTAAGGAGCCGCATCTCGTGGACACTGCGCTAGGCTCGGTGCCTTTGCGATGGTTAAAGCCTGGTATAAAGGTAAACGAAACTCGTACCGGCCATTATTTCATTAAAAAAGAAATGAGACGCAGAAAAACTGAGTTTGCGGGCGAGCAGTCCGGCCATTATTACTTCAAAGACTTTTTCTTCGCAGATTCTGGAATCATGACAGCGATTTTTGTTATTAACCAAATTTCTAAAATGAAATCTCAAAAACTTTCACTCTCCGAGTGGGTGGACAACTTGCCATATGTTTACACTGGCGTTGGTCTGAATCTGAAAACCAGTGATCCAGATGGTCTTATTTCCAGAGTCAGAAAACTTTACCCGGCTTCGAAGTTCAAAGTTTCACGGCAAGACGGTTTTAGTTTTTATAATAACCAAGTTTGGGTTAATATCCGCGCCTCCAACACAGAAGCATCAGTCAGAGTCCACTTAAAAGGTACGAATGAAATAGGGGTCAAGCGTGAGCTTGTTCGTCTGAAAAAAGCTTATAGACTCAGGTAACTGCTGACTTCTTCAGGTGATTTGCCCGACTTTTATATTTAATCTATAGTGACTGGTATCGTTTCCTTTTATGGATAATCTTAAGTTCAACAGCTATGGAGGAATTAAACTCACTGCCGATGAGGTAGTTGGTGAAGTCATAGATTTTATGAATCAGGCTCCCGATTATGCCTATAAAGTAATGATAGGTACCGACTCTCAGCTTTATGGTATGACCAAGGCCGACTTTGTCACTGCTGTGGTAGTGCACCGCATAGGTAATGGCGGCAGGTATTTCTGGAGGAGAGAAGAGCTCACAGGGTTCCACACTTTAAGAGACAGGATGATTCGTGAAGCTTTAATGTCTTTGGATGTAGCTAAAGAAATATTAGCAATGTTGAAACAATATCCTCAATTTCCAGCCAAAGGCGGACCAGCCTTGGGTTGGAGTTTCGAAATCCACATTGATATAGGCCAGAACGGTGAAACTAAAGTTATGATTCAGGAACTCGTCGGGATGATTAGAGCTAATAACTTTGATGTTCGCACCAAGCCCGAAAGCTATGCAGCCTCATCGGTGGCGGATAAACATATTTAAGAGACATGAAAGACAGGTTAGTTATAGACATTGAAACTAAAAATACCTTCATGGACGTCGGAGGTAAAAAAAATCTCAAAGACTTAGAGGCCTCTTTGGTTTGTGTTTATTCTTACGACAAGCAAGAGTTTTTCTCTTTCAGGGAAGATAAGATCAAAAAACTCTCTCCTATGTTGCAGGAGGCCGGTCTCGTTATAGGTTTTGCCATTAACCGTTTTGATATGCCGATTTTAGACAAGTATTTTAATTTCAAGGTCACTGCTCTACCGACCTTGGATTTACTGGAAGAAATAGAAAAATCTTATGGCAGGCGTATTGGTTTAGACCTTTTAGCTAAGGCTAACCTGGGGATCGGCAAAACGAACCATGGTTTGGATGCCGTTCGTTTCTATAATGCGGGCGACTGGGAATCATTAGAGAAGTATTGTCTCCACGATGTTCTTATAACCCGTGATTTATACGAACTGGCCAAGCATCAAGGGTACTTGATGGTTCCGGAAAAGTGGAGTGATAAATTAAATAAAGTCGTTTTAACGTTTAAAGACGAAGTTGAAGAAGTTAACACACTCTTCTAAGAAGAGAAAAGAAATTTATCTGGATTACTCGGCTTCTTCGCCGATGGATAAACGCGTCTTAGAGGCTATGAAGCCTTACTTTTCGGTGGATTTCGGCAATGCCGGTTCTCTGCATTCTTTTGGCCAGCGTGCCCAGGCTGGAATCGATGTAGCTAGAGAAATAGTTGCGGGGAGCTTGGGAGCCAAGTTTAATGAAATAATCTTTACGGGTTCTGCGAGCGAAGCTAACAACCTGGCTATTCGCGGGAGTATAAAAGGAATAAGGAATTATGAGTTAAGAGTTAAAAATAAAAGCACAATTCGTAATTCACAATTCGTAATTCCTCGTATTATTGTTTCTTCCATTGAACACGAGTCGGTTTTAGACACAGCAAAAGATTTAGAAAAGGAAGGCGTAGAAGTAATTTATCTGCCGGTTGATAAAGAGGGCTTTATAAATATAGAGTCACTAAAGAACAATTTGACCGAAAACACGGTTTTGGTTTCTATTATCTTCGCCTCTAATGTTATTGGCACGGTTGAGCCAATCAAAGAGATTGCCGAAGTGATTAAAAAATTTAGAGGCGGCAAGAGGTATCCATTGCTTCACACCGATGCTGTTCAAGCCTTCCAATATTTGGATTGTAACGTGGATCATCTGGGAGTAGATATGATGACTATTTCAGGCCATAAAATATACGGTCCAAAGGGAGTCGGAGTGCTGTATGTGCGCCAGAGTAATGAATTAGGGATAAGGAATAAAGAATCAAAAACAATGTCCATAATTCATAATTCATCATTCATAATCCCAATCATAACTGGCGGGGCTCATGAGTACGGTCTGCGAGCCGGCACGGAAAACGTCCCAGCCATTGTTGGCTTAGGCAAGGCCGTGGAGCTGATTTTAAAAAACAAAGATAAAGAGTCTTCGCGCATTGCCTCTCTTCGGGACTACTTCTGGGAAAAGCTAAAAGCAAGTTTACCACGCCTGGAGCTAAACGGTTCTTCGTCAGACGTTCATAGATTGCCCAACAACCTCAATGTATATTTCCCCGAGATGGGAGACTTGCAGGAACTCGTTATAAAGATGGATTTGGCGGGCGTGGCAGTGTCATCTGGTTCGGCTTGCTCCACTAAGAGTTTTGAAGACTCTTATGTAGTAGCGGCCCTAGGGCACAAAGAGAATCGTTCCCGCTCCAGTATTCGTATTTCTTTAGGCAGACCAGTGACATATAATCAGCTTGACCAAACCATAAAAAGAATTATAATTTTATTCAAATGAATAAAAGAATTTCAGGTTTTATTTTCGCGATTTTTATCCTCGGTGCTGTTTTGGGGTCAGTTTTGAATTCCCCCCAAGCTTCAGCTAACTTTATCCAAGATTTATTTAATAAATACATCCCCAGCTTTCTTACTCCTAAACCAAACGCCAGCCCTGTCCCCGTCCCTACTCCAGCCCCCACACCTAAACCAGCCCCTGACCCTTCCCCTGTTCCTGCAAACACCCCAGTTACTATTTATGCACCCACGGTTGATTATGAACAGGCGATAATAAAAGCAGTTGATGATTCTTCTAAAAGCGTTGTTTCTATAATTATCTCTAAAAATATACCCATTATTGAGCAGTGTCCCTACGACCCATTCTCTAATCTTTCTCCAGATTTACAGAATCTTTTTGGTGGAGGAGGCATTCAATACTATCAGCCTTGTCAGAAAGGCACTCAACTTCAAAAGATTGGCGGCGGTAGCGGCTTTATAGTTTCTAGCGACGGCTTGGTTCTTACCAATAAACACGTGGTAGCAGACACCGCCGCCGAATATACAGTGATTACCTATAATGGCAAAAAATACCCAGCTAAAGTTTTAGCTAGAGACCCCTTCCAGGACTTGGCTATTATTAAAATTGATGGTATCGGATTAACCGCCGCTAAGATAGGAAACTCGGATTCTATTAAACTTGGTCAAACGGCTATAGCTATCGGCTATTCTTTGGGAGAATTTAGCAACACGGTTTCCGTCGGCGTTATTTCAGGTCTATCAAGAACCATCACCGCCTCTGGCAGTCAATTTGGCACAGAGACCCTACAGGGAGTGATTCAAACTGACGCGGCCATTAATCCGGGCAATTCCGGGGGACCACTACTAAACCTCAAAGGTGAGGTTATAGGGATTAATACCGCGATTGCTTCAGGTGCTCAAAGTATCGGCTTTGCAATTCCTATCAATCGGGCCAAGAAAGATATTAAGTCTGTCAGCTCCACAGGCTCCATTAAAGTTCCATATCTTGGGGTGAGATATATCACTATTGACGCAGATCTCGCTAAGTCCAAAAAACTTGCGGTTGCTGAAGGCGCATTAATTAGTTCCGATGGTGCGAATACAGCTATCGTACCAAACTCTCCGGCCTCTAAGGCGGGCATTCAAAGCGGAGATATTATAACTCAATTTGGTGACACGAAAATTAATTCAGATCATCAGTTGGGCGATATTATCCAAAACTACAACATTGGGGACGTTATTAATGTGAAGATACTCCGGGGGCCAGAGACACTCAATTTCAAGGTGACCCTTGAAGAAAGGATCTAAGTTTGGTAAGTAGTAACGAGAGAGTAAAGGTATAATTAATCATAATGAGATCTTTTGATAAAAACTTTACAATTAAATCTCAAGAGGCGCTCCAAAACGCCCAGGACTTGGCTACAGCCCAGAGTCACGGTGAGTTCAAGGCATTACATCTTCTTTCCGCTCTTATTAATGATTCCAGTTCTCTAGTGAGCCCAGTGATCAAGATTACGGGAGTTAATATTGAGAAGCTGGATAAGGACATTAATAACGAACTTAAAAAACTTCCTAAAGTTTTTTCCGCGAATTCCGTAGGCCAGCTTTATCTTTCTCAAGAAGTAATGAAAGTTATTGATCGGGCCGGGAAAGTCGCTACCGACAATCGTGACGAGTTTATCTCTTGCGAACATTTATTTCTCTCTATTCTGGATGTTGATTCTCAAGCCAGGGCTGTTCTTGAGCAATCCGGTTTAAAGAGAGAAAGCGCCTTGCGGGCTTTTTCCAAGTTAAGGGGTAGTACTAGGATTACCGATGAAACTCCAGAAAGTAAATTCCAGGTTCTGGAAAAATACGCCATTAATCTTACTACCAGAGCCGCAGCCGGAAAATTAGACCCAGTTATCGGCCGCGACGAAGAGCTAAAGAGGCTGATTCAAATTCTTTCCCGCAGAACTAAAAATAATCCTGTGCTTATCGGTGAGCCTGGTGTTGGTAAAACTGCCATCGTTGAGGGTTTGGCTCAGAAAATGTTGAGTGGTGATGTGCCAGAGTCTTTAAAGGGTAAGGAAGTTATCATGCTTGATTTAGGGGCTTTAATCGCGGGCACTAAGTTCAGGGGTGAGTTTGAGGACAGACTCAAAGCCTTCATTAAGGAGATACAAAATTCTTCAGGCAACATCATTCTTTTTATAGACGAGATTCACATGATTGTGGGCGCCGGTGCCGCCGAGGGAGCCGTGGATGCTTCTAATCTTTTGAAGCCTGCTCTTGCCAGAGGCGAGCTGCATGCTATTGGTGCCACCACTACCCGTGAATATCAGAGACATATTGAGAAAGATCCGGCCTTAGAAAGGAGATTCCAGCCGGTTATGGTAGAGGAGCCGTCTCTAGAAGACAGCGTAACTATCCTAAGGGGTCTTAAAGAAAAATACGAGATTCATCATGGCCTCCGTATTAATGACGAAGCCGTCATTGCCTCAGTCAATTTATCAGCTCGCTATATTACTGACAGATTCTTACCTGATAAGGCAGTTGATGTCATAGATGAAGCCGCTGCTATGAGGAAGATTGAAATGGAAAGCCTGCCTGCCGAGATTGATAAGCTGCGTAAGGAAATCACTTCTATGGAAGTTGAAAAGACATCTCTGCTAAACGAAGGGGGAGAAACCAAGACTTCTAAGCGTGTTAAAGAAATAGATAAAACCCTTAAATTAATCAAGGACAGAAACGAAGAACTTACTACCGAATGGCAGGCTGAGAAAATGATTTTTGAGAAACTGAACAATCTTCGCGAAAAGGTTGATGGTTTAAGGCGCGCTAAAGACATTGCCGAGAGAGAAAATAATTTGGAGCGGGTAGCTCAGATTATTTACGGCGAGATGCCTGCTGCCAAAAAGGAGTACGAACTCTACGAGAAAAAATATTTTTCTTCCGATAAAAAGAAAACTAAGAACTATTTTGTGAGAGAAGGTGTCAATAAAGAAGATATTGCTCGTATCGTCTCCCGTTGGACCGGCATCCCTGTATCTAACATTATGGAATCCGAATCGGAGAAATTAGTGCGTATTGAAGAAGCTCTCCGAGAAAGAGTGGTAGGCCAGGACGAGGCTATTAAAGCAGTAGCCAACTCCTTAAGGCGTGCTAGGGCAGGCTTAGCTCCAGTTGATCGCCCTTTGGGATCGTTTATGTTCCTTGGCCCTACCGGAGTGGGCAAGACAGAGCTCGCCAAAGCCTTGTCTCACTTTATATTTGACGACGAAAAGTCTCTTATTCGTATAGATATGTCTGAATATATGGAACGTCACTCAGTATCCCGTCTTATCGGTTCTCCTCCGGGCTATGTTGGTTACGAAGAAGGGGGACAGCTTACCGAGATAGTTCGTCACCGCCCATACAGTCTCATTCTTTTCGATGAAATAGAAAAAGCTCACCAGGAAGTTTTTAATATCTTACTTCAAGTGCTGGACAACGGCCGTCTGACCGATGGTAAGGGGAAGACTGTCAATTTTAAGAACGTCATCATAATTATGACCTCCAACGTCGGCAGTGAAATCTCCAAAGAAATGGCTAAACTCGGCTTTGTGACTACATCCGTTGCTCAAGCGGAGAGTGAAGAGAAGGGTTATAAACTAAGATTAGACAACGCCCTAAAATCCCAATTCAGGCCGGAGTTCTTAAACAGAATTGATGACATTGTGATTTTTCATCCGCTTAATAAACATGATATCGGTCAGATAGTGGATATCCAGTTTAATGATGTTAAAGAAAAGCTTAAAGAAAAAGGTATTGCCGTAACTATCGAACCATCACTCAAAAAGTACATTGTAGAGAATGGCTTTAGTCCGGAATATGGGGCCCGTCCCATTAAACGCCTAGTCCAGAAAGCAATTTTGGACAAGCTGGCCGATGGTATTATCAGAGGAAATATTAAAGATGGCAGTCGTATTCGCATCAGTTTCGAGGAATCAGACGTTAAGATTAGCGCTTGAGTCTTTTCTCTTCGCTATCTCCGCTTACTGGCTTAGATCTGCTGGAGGTTTTTGGGCAGGACTAGCAGTAGTACTATTCTTTGCTTACGCCTATTTTCGTCCTATATCGCAGAGCTTCAAATTTCTCATAGTTTCTTTTACACTTCTCGCTTACTGTTTCCTTTTCCCTGATCTCGGGTCTTTGGAGGCGCTTTTTGCTTTCTCTTTAGGAGTGCTGATGTATCTGCTAGTGGGGGTTAAAGACCTGCTTTTTATAAGGAGAAAAGAAACCACTCAGCTTCTTTACTCCATGATTTTCTTTATTGGAGTTTATCTCTACTTCTCTAGTGCTTCTCTAGCTTCACAAGTGGGGCTGTTTTTCTTCTCTTTATTCCTCTTCAAGGAACTCTATATTCTTTTATCAGATGGGTCGCGTAACGGACAAATACTAGTTTCAGTGGTTTCCTCTCTTATTGTGGTGGAGCTGGCCTGGGGCTTGGAGTTGCTACCCCTTTCTTCCTCTTCAGCTTCAATTATAGTCACTACTGGTGTTTTTATAGTTAATGACATCCTTATGGCTTATAAGTTGGACACTATTGCCGATAAAACTTTACGCTGGGAGATAGCCACCGCTATAATTCTATCTCTCATCATCCTCATTTTCTCCCGTTGGAGCCTCTCTTAGAACCTTTGTAAGACACTTGGTTACGCTGGCTACCCTAACCTCATCTGGGCTTTTTTGACAAGCCATGGGGCACTGGCTTATCATGTTAAAAGTCCAATGAGAAATATATTCATTTACTTTAACTATGACATACCAACCATTAGTGCTGGCAGGTTTAGCGATTTTAGGAGCAGCGATAGGTTACTTCGTTCGAGAGCAAATAGCGAGCCGACGGGCTAATTCCTTAGAAAACAAAATAAAAGAAAATCTTTCTCAAGCTAAGAATGAGGCTCAGGATATTGTTCTTGATGCCAAAAACAAAGCCAACTCACTTCTCGACGAAGTGAAGAAGGAAGAAAAAGAACGCAAATCCTCTCTGGATAAGGTTGAGGGAAGACTTGTTAATAAAGAAGACGAGCTTAGTAGTCTGGAAAAAGAGCTTCGGGCTGGAACCAGTAAGCTTTCCGAAGAATCCAAAAGACTTGAAGAAGCTGGTGTGGCAGTTGACCTTTTGAGAGATCAGGTGAAAGGTGAGCTGTCTAAAATCAGCGGGCTGACTCCGGAACAAGCTAAAAACAAGCTTATAGAGGAAATACAGGACAGGCATAAGGAGGAGTTGACCAGTATGATTCAAAAACTCTCCCGCGAAAGAAAGGAAGAGGTAGAAAAGAAAGGGTTAGATGTAATTACTACAGCCATCCAGCGCTATGCCCGTACACATGTCTCAGATTTAACTACCTCAGCTTACACTCTGCCCTCGGAGGATCTGAAAGGTAAGATTATAGGCCGTGAGGGCAGGAATATCAGAACCTTAGAAAGACTGACTGGCACAGAACTCATCATAGACGAGAGCCCTAATACTCTTATTATTTCTTCTTTCGACCCCCTACGCCGCGAGATAGCTCGTCTCACGCTGGAGAAGCTTATTAAAGACGGCAGAATTCAACCCGCTAAGATTGAAGAAAAGGTTGAAGAGGCTAAAGCCGAGATGGAAAAAAGAATGGAAGAAATCGGGGAAGAGGCCGCTTACGAGGTAGGCATCTACAATTTACCTAAAGAAATTATTCAGTTGCTTGGTCGGCTTAATTTCAGAACCAGTTTTGGACAGAATGTCTTGACCCACTCCTTGGAGATGGCTCACATTTCCGGTATGATCGCGGCCGAGCTTGGCGCCGACGTTGAAGTCTCCAAAGCCGGAGCACTCTTACATGACATTGGTAAGGCTATAGACCACGAAGTTGCTGGTACCCACGTTGATTTAGGTAGGAAAATTCTTAAGAAATATGGCATTAGTGACGCCATTATAGCCGCTATGCAGTCCCACCATGAGGAATATCCTTTTGCTAGTCCAGAGTCTTTTATTGTCACCGCAGCAGACGTTTTATCGGCTGGCAGACCAGGTGCGAGACGTGGAACCATGGAAAATTATGTTAAGCGCCTGGAAGACTTGGAAAAAATTGCCACAAGTTTCCCTGGAGTCAAAGAGTGTTATGCCGTCTCGGCGGGTCGTGAACTGCGTGTTTTCGTGGTTCCCGAGAAGATTGATGACTTTAAAGCCCTTCAACTAGCTCGCGATATTGCTATTAAGATTGAATCAGAGCTCAAGTACCCTGGAGAAATCAAAGTTAATGTCATCCGAGAGATCAGGGCTGTTGAATATGCCAGGTAATTGCTCCTGAACCCGCTTGTTTGCTATAATCTACCCATAGTTAAAAGGTCGAGGAAGAAGACATTTATAGACAATAATATTATGAAGAAACAAGATTTAGTCGAAGCTGTAATGAGCGCTGCTGGCTTGGAGACCAAGAAGCAAGCTGAATTGGCGGTAGAAGGTCTTTTCGATGCTATCGTAAAGAGCCTCAGTAAAGGCGAGGAAGTCGCTGTAACTGGCTTCGGCACCTTTAAGGTGGTGAAGAGGGCTGCCAGGGCTGGCATCAACCCAAAGACTGGCGAGAAGATTCAGATAGCCGCTAAGATCGCTCCTAAGTTTAGAGCTGGCAAACTCCTCAAGGAGGCTGTCCAATAAATATCTAGAATACTTTGCAATAAAGGGTATTAAAACCCTGTGTTGCGTCGTCACTCGGAGAAAATGGTCTGCCTTAACGGCGGACCATTTTCCTTCCTCGTTAGCCGCAATAAATAATCCCGCAGCAATGCGGGATTATTTATTTCAGGCCGAGATATTTCTTTAAATCTTTTCCTATTTGCAAGAAAATGCCGTAAGCGTCTTTAACGTTTTTGAGGCTCTGTGAAGTTAAATCTCCCGAGTCTTTAGGTTCTTTTGTGGTTTGAGTCGTATCTTCATTTGGTGTAGGCTCGGGAGCCAGTATTATAGTCGCGGCTTCTTGCTGAAATTTGTCAGCTTCATCTAAAAGTGTCTGGGCCTTTTTAAGCTTGCCGGCGAAAACGCCAGTTTTTAAATAACCAAGTTTTTCCAATCTGGAAATGTCCCCGCTTATTTTATTCAATCTGGCCTTGCCAGTCTTAACGACGTCGGCTGCGTAGAAAAGGATAGTGAAGTCAGCAATCTTTTTTATTTCTGGGTTGTAAATGGTATCTCTGTAGTTTTTTAGTTCTTCAGCCAATGCTTTAGCATTATCGTTTGTTCTGACATCAGCTAACCTTTTATACACATCAGTATAGTAAACGGAGAAATCGTCAAGAGATTTTTGATACTCTGTTTTTAAGATTTTCTCCCGGCTTTTATCGTCAAACAGGGGGAGCTTATAGAGCTTATCCTGTAACTTGGCTATCTCATCAGTTGATAACCTTAAGACGTCTTTAATGATATTTAGCCTAGCCTCCAGCTCTTTCTCATCCTTATCGAGTCCGATTAAAGAGGTATCGTCTTTAATCTGAATAAGCTGGCTAACGCTGTCGGTTACGGGCTGTAAAACCTGATCTACGGGCGTTTCTGCCGCTAAGGCCGCCTGGCCCCCTATGGTTCCGGCAGCCACTATTACGGTTAATATGTATTTCCAGGATTTCATTATTGAGAAGCTTCTTCTAAGGCCCTGTCAATATCAGAATTTTTAGGATTGTCGTTATCTACAGGAGTGTCTGTCGGAATAGTTTCTAGAATAGCTGAAGTTTTTTGGTCAGGAACGTTATAATATCGCACTTCGTTGAGTTGTATATCTATATCTTTAGCAGTCGCTTTGGCTTCTGCAATAATACCTTCAGTGTCCACGCCTGGAGCGAGCTTATCAAAAACAATAGCGCGGAGTATCCCGGTAGCTCCACCTAACATTATTAAAACTGCCGCCGCGCTCATAACAGTGGAAAGCCCCAAACTCAAACTCTCCCAAATAACGCCTCTGCCGAACTGCTTTGGTTGGGCAGCGTAGAAACTTCTTGGAGTAGACAAAATAGCCGCTCTTGATTGAGCTACGTATTCACTTCTTGGAGTAATCTTCCGAAGCGCTTGTAGGTCTTTTAATAAATCTTTAGCCATTTTTTTCTTTATGTTCTATTATCTTCTTCAAATTTTTGATGGCGCGATGTTGAATGACTTTTACTGCTCCTTCGCTTTTTCCTATAGCTTCTGCGATGTCTTTGAGAGATAAGTCTTCTACAAATCTCATAACAATCACATCCTGTTCCACTTCCTTTAGCTTCTTTATGGATTCCGCGAGCCTCTGCCACTCTAGACTGCGCTCGACATCTTCTTCTAAAGAATTGTCTTTCACCAAGTGAACTTCACTTACGTCTTCTACTCGCACTTCCAACCTAGCGCCGCGGTAATAATCCACGGTTACGTTCCTCGCTATCCTGTATAGCCAAGACCCGAAAGAATATCCTCGGAAATCATATTGTTCTATGTTCTCCCAGGCTTTTAAAAACGCTTGATGGGTGAGATCTTCGGCCTCCTCACGGTGACTTACTTTAAGTAGGACGAACCTGTAGATTTTTGGCAGGTAGTAATCATAAAGTGAGCCAAAAGCCTTAACCTCCCCATCTTGCGCTTTTTTAACTAGATTTTGTTCGTCCTCTAACATATAAAACGGGTTTTATGCCCTATTAGTTACTGGATTTCCTGAGCTTTATTGAGTAGCTGCCTTGAGTGGATCTTCGCTTGGAGACTGGATTCCGTCCTCTCCGTTAAAGACAATGCTTGATTCCTCGTCTAATCCCTCAAAAGACTTAAGTTCCGGAGCTGGTTTTCTAATCTCTTCTGGTGTTTTCTGATCGGGTTTTTGAGTCTCTGACTGGGTTTTCATGGGTTCGCTTATTGTAGCAGCAGCCTGGAAGCCTTCTTCTTGTGTTGCGTCAGTATTAAGATAAAAATAAGCTCCGAGAGTCATTACAGACGCTATTACTAAGACGCCGACTATATTTTTCATTCAGCTGATTTTAGCAGATTTTAGGGTTTTTATCAAAGATAGAAAATAACGCAACGTGAATGTATACATCTAATTTATTGATGAAAAATCTCCACTACTTTAATCTTGGAGCGGGCGATGGGAATCGAACCCACACCTTGACCTTGGAAGGGTCGCGTACTACCACTATACTACGCCCGCATGTAACTGCTACGGAGGATGAAGAAAGGTATCGTACTACCATTATACTAATTCTGCTTTCTTTGGCGAACGCCAAAGAAAAAATTTCTAAAACTGACCTTACTTTAATTCTGGTGCC
>CAYHTW010000001.1:81237-152086 GCA_964360065.1 uncultured Candidatus Saccharibacteria bacterium | reverse complement strand
GTAAACGTCAGCAATTTCTGCTAAAATAAGTACGCGCAAAGGTATACTTAGCCACCATAGTAGAGATTAAACCCATTTTCGGGAAATCCGTTTTTGCCTGCGCGAGAGAAAGCCATTGATTCTGCGGGGCGCCGCGCGCTTCGCGCGCGTGGAGGGTGAGGTTCGAGCCGAAGACTTTGTCGTGGTGGACGCATATAATGGCAGTGTAGTTTTCTATCAAGCGGACGCAGAGGATCCAATTATAAAAACATACGCCAAGGTTTTCCCTGGAACATTCCGGCCGATGTCAGAAATGCCAGCGAGTTTGGTTTCTCATTTACGCTATCCCGAAGATATCTTTACTCTGCAAACTGCCGCGTATTCAGTCTACCACATGGATGATCCGCAGATTTTTTACAACAAAGAAGATCAGTGGGAGATCCCAGCTATTGCGTCAGAAGGAGAAGGCCTGCCTGTCGGCCAGGCATGGGTAGCGACAGGCGCGATTACACCGATGCAACCACGGCATATTATTATGAAGTTGCCGGGAGACCCGCCTGACGGCGAGACAGGGAAAAAAGAAGAATATGTTTTGATGTTGCCTTTTACTCCCCGTGCAAAAGACAACCTGTCCGCAACAGATTATTGGCAGAATTAATCAACATCCGGAAATTAGTCAGCAGATCTCGTTATGGAGCCAGGGCGGGTCGCAAGTAATCCAAGGGCCGCTTTTAGTTATTCCAATTGAGGAGTCGCTCTTATATGTGCGTCCACTCTATCTCAAGGCCGAAGCCGGAAAAATCCCCGAGTTAAAACGGGTGGTTGTGGCATATGAAAATAAAATTGCCATGGAAGAGACACTAGAACAGGGATTATCGAAAATCTTTGGCAGTGGAGCATGGAGGCCACAAAGAACCGCGACGGAAACACCACAAATAATGCCTTCGGAAGATATTCAGGAACGCATACGAGGAGCGTTGAGCATATATGAGGAGGCACTCCGAGCGCAAAGAGACGGCGATTGGGCGCGCTACGGCGAGGCCATAAAGCGTCTTGGAGAAATTTTGAAACAATAATTACAATTAAATAGCCGCAAACAACATCAAAAACGAACAAAACGACTTCTAACGGGATTTATTTCGTTATCAGTAAAGAACATGAAGACCGATACTATTCTATAGTAATAAGAATTATCTTTTTAATTTAAAGATAATTGTTATATACTCGTTAAATACTAAGTTTTAAAAATCTAAAAAGAACAATAAACATTATGAACAACACACCAACCAAGGTTCCGCAGGTAGTATTCAAGACTCGCGTGGGTGATAAAGCAGCGTGCGGTGACAGCTCGGGCCGTTGGCAAGACGTTACCACAGCTGAAGTGTTTGCCGGTAAAAAAGTAATCGTGTTTGCCTTGCCCGGTGCGTTTACTCCGACCTGTTCATCAACGCATCTTCCGGGATATGAGACCAAATACGACGAAATAAAATCACTCGGAGTTGACGAAATTTATTGTGTTTCGGTGAACGACGCCTTTGTGATGTTTCAGTGGGCCAAAAATCTGGGCGTAGAAAAAGTAAAAATGATGCCGGACGGTTCCGCTTTATTCACTAAGGGCATGGGAATGCTTGTAAAAAAAGACAATCTTGGTTTTGGAGACAGGTCGTGGAGATACAGTATGTATGTTGTGGACGGTGAGGTAAAGAAAGTTTTTTCCGAGCTTGGTTTCTCCGATAACTGCCAGGATGACCCGTTTCTGGTTTCAGACGCCGATACGATGGTTAAGTATTTGAAAGAATCAGCGTAAAGAAAAAATCTTTTGCCGTGTCATCACCTCATTCTAAGGAGTCCCGTGGAGCTTTGACAGACTATTATCCATATATTAGACTTAAATCATAAAAACTTAATAAAAAAATCATAAAATATTTATGGTAAAAATTATGAATTTTAGGAAATATTCGGTCATTGTAGTTGCATTGATTACGGTTTTCGCTCTTGTAGGAACGGTGAGTGCCAAAGTAGCCGTTGATAAGGGCGATACTCATAAAAGAGTTATTGCTCACACAGAAGAGGAGGTAAGTAAGGCAGTTTCTTCTGGTTGTAAAGTTGTAAGAGACGCAAAGACTTTAAAAGCCCTTCGCTGTTCGCAGGGTGTAGCCGAATCTCTATCTCTTGCCGAGGATGTAAGGGTATTCGCTTTAGACGATGAAGAAGCCGGCGTTTTGAGGGGTCTTCAACCTGGCGTAATGAGTGCCAGCGCCAATAAGCAGATTGGAGCCGGTATTGTTCAGACCTCCGGTAACACCGGCAGTGGCAGAAAAGTGGTAGTGCTGGACACGGGGTACAACTACCTTCACCCCGAATTAAGTTCCAGCTATTTAGGAGGGAAGGACTTTGTGAATAACGATAACGATCCGATGGATGATCAAGGTCACGGCAGCCATGTGGCAGGAATCATTACTGCTGACGGAGTTGACCCCAACGCTAAAGGTGTAGCGCCAGATGCGGGAGTTATAGCGGGCAAGGTGCTTGATAGTACAGGTTCCGGTTACTTCAGTGATGTTGTGGCTGCTATTTATTGGGCAGTGAATGGGCTAGACAGTGTTTACGGGACTAGTGATGATTTTAACGCTGATGCTATTAGCTTAAGCCTGGGCACAGGAGCGCCTTACATTTATAAGGGTTTCTGCGACGGAGTTTTACCAGACTTAACTAACGCGATTAAGTATGCGATTCAGAAAAATGTGATTGTGATTGTTGCCGCCGGCAACAGCGGCAGCCGAGGCGTTTCTATCCCAGGCTGCGTCAGTTATTCAACTACCGTAGGCGCCGTTAATAGCAGTGATAAAGTTGCCAGTTTTTCCGGCAGGGGTAGCGCTTTGGATATTACCGCTCCTGGAGTTAGTATTTACTCCAGCGTTTTGGGGAACCTCTATGCTAGTTGGAGCGGTACAAGTATGGCGACACCTATGGTTACCGGCGTGGTAGCTCTTATGAAATATGCTCATCCCGCATATACACAGAGTCAGGTTGAAAGTAAACTCTTTAGTACCGCTAAAGATTTAGGCAGGTCTGGAAAAGATAAAGATTATGGCTGGGGCAGAGTAAGAGCCAATCTGGCTGTTCAGTAAATTTACAAGCTTGGTTTAGTGAGATAATTAAAGAAAACAAAAACCCGATCGAGAGATCGGGTTTATTGTCGCTTTATAAAATTTCGACTCGGGTCACTTGCGTGCCGAATCGCAGGGCTTCTTCGGTGGTCGGGAACCAGATATCCATTTTCTCGGCGTTTCTCCTGTGCATTCTATCCTCAACTGTGAAGACTTTTTCTCCAAATAATTCGGGGATTCTTATTTTAGTCTCGAAAGGCAGCCAGTTGGCAGCTACCACTCCCGACCTCACTGTACTGCCGGATGCAGTAATGAAAGGTGTTGAGTCCGTTTCCTCGACTCGGCTAGAATAGGCGGTCACGAAAACGTCCACAGACTTGAGAGTAGAGGTGATGGGGTTTTGGCTTACCAAGGCCGAGCCTTCCGTATATGGATAGCTCAGGTCATGGGTATAGTTGTCGACCGCCCCTTCAATCACTCCTATTTTTAATGTTCCCAGACCAACGAAAAGAGCCGCTAAAGCTATATATTTACTCATTTCGTGTAATAAAAACCTCCCGATTAAGGGAGCCTCATTACCACTACATCTTACCCCAGTTAGACCCAAAAGTCAATCAATGCCAAACCCCACTAGATCTAACTCGTATTTGGGCCTTTTAGGCTATAATTAAGCTTAGTTATGGTTGAATACTATACAAAGGCCCTGGTTTTAGGTCGAACTCCTAGGGGAGACATAGACGGCACACTGACCTTATATACCAAGGAGCTTGGCAGAGTTAGCGCCAAGGCTAAAAGCCTAAGGAAGCTTACTTCAAAACTTTCTGGCCATCTCATCCCTGGTAGGTTGGCTAATGTGAGGATTGTGGAAATGGGGGGTGACACCAAGCAGGTGGTAGATGCTCTTTCATTGCCATCCAAGGCTAGCCAAGAGTTTCTCAAATTCCTGGATTTCATCCGCCAGATGGCACCCATCGGTATGCCGGATCTTCATCTCTGGCACGAATTGGAACGGGCTGCCATCAGAGGGACAATTGATAAGGACACCTACAAGAGAATAATTTCCATTATGGGCTACGATGCTAAGAATGCTATTTGTGATAATTGTGGCAGCGTTAAGATTGCCTATTTCGTGCCGCGGGATATAATGTTCTTATGCAATCGTTGCTTGAACGATTCGCGTCTCAAAGAAGATGAAGTTTTTTCAATCTAGAAGAAGGATTGCAATCGCCTTAGCTGTTGTAGCTCTCCTGGCTATAGTTAGCTTCTATGCTTGGAGCTATGTTGCCGCAGGAGGTATAAGTATTCAAATTACTTCTCCCGCTGACATTGTAATCGGTGAATCTTTCGATCTTAAGGTCAGTTTTATGAACGATTCTGGCAACTCTTTAAGTAGTTCCAGCTTGGATTTGGAACTTCCCGATGGTTTGGTTGCGGTTAACGAGGCTGACAATAAAAAAATATTAAATAAAGACACGGGCGCCATCGCAGAGAGTGGATTTCATCAGGAGACTTTCAGGATTATGGCCGTGCCTACCGATAACCATAAGCTCGTTGTCACAGCCACTATGACTTATGTGCCAAGGGCTATTTCCGCCCGCTTCAAGAAGAGTGAGAGTTATGAGCTTGATGTAACTCCGCTAAAAGCTGATTTGAATTTAGTCGTTCCGGCTACAGTTTTCTCGGGTGAGCAGTTTGAGATAACTGGAGATTATAAAGGAGGTAACGCGGGGAGCGCCGAAAAGTTATCCCTTAAAGTTATTTATCCATCACAGTTTTCTAAAACTTCGGAACAGATTACAGAAGTCACCGACGTTTCAGGCAAGCTAAATGCCAAGGGTAAGGTGAGTCTGCCGGACAATTCCACTTTTGATATCAAAGTTCAGGTGGTAGTTACTTTGATTGGTCAGGATTATGTGATTGCGGAAAGATTCTCGACTGTTACAGTTTCTCCCTCACCAATCTCATTAAGGATCTCCCTAAATAATTCAGATAATTACATAGCTAATCCTGGTGATACTTTAAATTATTCCCTGGTTTACAAAAACAATACAGACGTACCGTTACAGAACATTCAGCTCTCTACTAAACTTACCGGTGTGATGTTTGATTTTTCTTCCATCAATAGTATTGGAGGCAGCTTCAGCTCTTTTAACAGGACTGTTACATGGACCGCCGCATCAGTCCCAGACTTGCAGATTCTTAATCCAGGCGAAGAAAAAACAACTCAACTATCCCTTAAGGTTAAGTCTAATTACCCGATTAAAAAACTTAACGATAAAAACTTCACCCTTAAAGCGGAAGCCAACATTCAGTCTCCAACCGTGCCTCATTTAGTTGATGCGACGAGCACGGTTAACCTTGCCTCTATAGAAACTAAAGTAGCTGGGAAAATTACTGTGCAGGCCATTGGCTTATTCCGCGACGCCGATGCGGGAATAGTAAACAAGGGTCCTTGGCCGCCTAAGGTTGGGGGTTCTACTCAATTTACAATACATTTGGCTCTCACCAATTACTCGTCTGATGTGAGTAATGTTGAAGTCGTGGTTCCTTTGCAGGATGGAGTTGTTTTCACGAGCGTGGTGAAGAGTAATACCACCGACCAACCTCAAATTGCTGCGGATGGCGGTCAGATTATCTGGAAAATACAAAATCTTGTTGCTACCTCCGGTATTACCGGCAAACCGCCAGAAGCCATATTCCAGGTAGAGGTTCGCCCGACTACCGATAAAGTAGGATTATATATGCCCATCATCGGACAAATTCATGTTAAAGCTATAGATGATTTTACCGGTCAGCCGATTTCTGTAACTGGAGTGGGCGTGGACACCAGATTGCCTTCAGATAAAACCGTTTCCGAAAATCAGGGGAGAGTTGTACAATAACTTTTATGGTTGATTCTATTGATAAGATAATTTCCTTATGTAAACGCCGTGGTTTCATTTTTCCAGGCAGTGAGATTTATGGCGGGTTGGCCAACTCCTGGGACTACGGCCCGCTGGGTGTTGAGCTCAAGAATAACATTAAGGCTCTTTGGTGGGAGCGTTTTGTCCACCAGAGGGAAGATATGGTGGGTATTGATGCCGCTTTGATAATGAATCCAAAGGTTTGGGAGGCTAGCGGCCATTTGTCTAATTTCTCGGATCCCTTGGTTGAGTGTAGGAGTTGCCACTCACGTTTTCGCACAGATCAACTGAATAATGAAACTTGTCCGCAGTGCGGCAAGAAAGACTGGACGGAAGCCAGGCAATTTAATTTGATGTTGAAGACATACCTAGGTCCCGCCGAGGAGGAGGCTAACACTGTTTACTTCCGTCCCGAAACTGCCCAGGCCATGTTCGTTGATTTTAAAAATGTTCTGGATACTTCCAGAAAAACTCTTCCTTTTGGTATTGCCCAAATCGGCAAAGCTTTCAGGAACGAAATAACACCAGGCAACTTTATTTTCCGTACCAGGGAGTTTGAGCAGATGGAGATAGAATACTTTATTAAAGAAGCTGATTGGGGGAATTCATTTGAGCATTGGAGAAAAGAAATGTGGGCTTGGATAACTGATGAGTTGGGCCTGAAGGAAAGTAGTGTTCACGAACTGGACATTCCGGATGGTGAACGCGCTCATTATTCCAAAAAAACCATAGACTTTGAATACGATTATCCTTTCGGCAGGAAAGAGCTTTACGGCCTCGCTTACCGTACCGACTTTGACCTGAAAAATCACTTTAAAGAAGCTCCGTATAAAGATAATGAAAGCGGCGAGGCATTCTATCCTCACGCTATAGAACCGACTTGGGGAGTAGATCGTTCTGTTTTGGCGGTACTTTGTGACGCTTACGAAGAAGAAGGGGGCAGGGTAGTTTTAAAATTAAAACCAAAACTTGCTCCCTATAAAGTGGCGGTCTTTCCTCTTTTAAGGAACAAGCCGGAACTTGTTGCCAAAGCCAAAGAAATTTATGAGAGTCTGAAGAAAGAATTTTCTGCCGCTTGGGATGACAGAGGTAATGTCGGCAAGCGTTACTACAGTCAGGATGAGATTGGTACGCCTTACTGCGTTACTGTTGACTTTGAAACCTTGGAAGATAAAATGGTCACTGTCCGCGACCGCGACACAATGAAGCAAGAGAGAATAGAGATTAAAGATCTCTCAGCTTATCTAAAAAATGCAATTCAATAAAACGACTCTGGAGAACGGCTTAAGGATTCTGACCGTTCCTATGCCGGGGACTTTAACTACCACAGTTTCGGTTCTAGTTGAGGCCGGTTCGGAATACGAAACTAAAGACATTAACGGTTTGTCTCACTTTCTGGAACATATGTGTTTTAAAGGAACTTTAAAAAGACCCAAAGCGATTGATATTAGCAGGGAGCTGGATGGTATCGGAGCAGCTTACAATGCCTTTACCAGTACCGAAGTTACCGGGTATTACGCCAAAGCCGAAGCCGAACACCTGGATAAGATTTTGGATATAGTTTCCGACTTGTATTTGAATCCGGTTTTTGACCCCAATGAAATAGATAAAGAAAGGGGAGTGATTATTGAAGAGATTAATATGTATGAAGATATACCGATGCATAAAGTTCATTCGGTTTTCACTAAACTAATTTATGGCGACCAGCCTGCAGGTTGGGATATCGCTGGAGAGAAAGATGTCGTGAACCGTGTCAAGAAAGAAGATTTTATTAAATACCGCGATTCCCGTTATGTCGCTTCTCATACTCTAGTCATCGTAGCCGGCAATTTTGGAGAGGTAAGCACTATACAAAAAGTTAAAACTCTTTTTTCTGGAGTTAATCTCGGATGCAAATCCTCTAAGCCAGTTACGGTCGAGTCCCAATCCTCTCCGGCTATTTTGGTCCATTCTAAAGAATCGGACCAAACTCATTTAATTCTGGGAGTCAGGGCTTTCAGTCTTTTTGACGGCAGACGTTTCGCTTTAGGGGTTCTCTCCGATCTTTTGGGAGGCGGGATGAGTTCGCGACTATTTGTAAAAGTTAGGGAAGAACTAGGCGCCGCTTATTATGTTCACTCGGAGAGCCAGTTGTCGCTTGACCACGGTTATTTCTCGACCTCCGCCGGAGTGGCTAATGACAAGCTGGAAATAGTTTTGGCAACTATCATCAAAGAGTTTAAGGACTTGCGGGACAACTTAGTTTCGAAAGAAGAGCTGGAAATAGCCAAGAACCATCTGGTGGGCAATATGGTGATAGGCCTGGAAACATCAGATGACATCTCCCGTTTTTATGGTGGCGAAGAAATTATGACAGGCAACATTCTCTCCCCTAAGGAGTTGGAGCAGAAGCTGAGGGCTGTTACAGCCGAAGAGATCAAGAGTTTGGCGAGAGACATCTTCAAGACCTCAAGTCTAAACCTAGCTCTCCTTGGTCCTGTTAAGGACGAAGAACCATTGCGGAGACTGCTTACTTTGGATTAATATAAAGCCATGAACCGTTTGATCGTGGAAATATCTTGGGCCACTCTGTGGAGGGTGCTGCTTATGTTATCTCTCGCTGTCCTTTTTTACTTTGCTCTGAACGCGATTACAGTACTCTTTCTAGCCATCTTTATCTCTTCAGCGCTTGACTCCCTGGTCATCAAGCTGGAGAGCTGGCGTATTCCCAGATTGTTGGGGACAATTCTTGTTTTCCTCGCATTTTTACTCTCTATTGCCATTCTAATCTACACAATTGTTCCTATAGCTTTATTTGAGCTTCGTGGGATTTTTAATAATTTAGACGGCGTAGTAGGTCAGATTTTAAACTTGGGCATCCCCCAGCAGCTTACAGATATTATTAACAGTAATCTGGAAAGTGTATCCAATGCGCTTTTCGCCGGGAGTACTTCTTTCTTGGGAATAATGGGTCGTTTGCTCGGTGGGATAACCTCTCTGCTTGCAACGCTTGTAATTGCTTTCTACCTCACGCTTAGCCGTGATGGCGTGGGCAGATTTATCCGCGCTGTTTTTCCAGAAGACCTGGAAGATAAAGTTCTAAGTATTTACTATCGTTCCAAGAAAAAAATCGGCCATTGGTTTCAAGCTCAACTAATTCTTTCTTTCGTAGTAGGTTTTATGGTTTTCACCGGACTTTGGTTACTCGGAGTTAAATACGCCGTAATTCTTGGAATATTCGCCGCCATCTTTGAGCTCGTTCCGATTGTAGGGCCAATCTTTGCGGGCGGTGTCGCTGTTGTTGTTGGACTTTCTCAATCAACTACTACTGGTGTCTATGTACTGCTTCTATTCTTAGTTATTCAACAACTGGAAAATCATGTTCTAGTTCCTACTATGATGAAGAAGGCCATAGACGTTCACCCGGTGGTTATCCTTATCGCTCTTTTGGGGGGAGTAGAATTGGCTGGTTTCGTGGGTTTGATCTTGGCTGTCCCTGCTGTGGTGGTAGCGAGTGAAGTGGTTGACGACTGGGTGGCTCAAAAAGAAATGAACCGCCGCCACTTAGACGCCTAGTCTGCGACCATCATCTATATGAATCACAACTTCGCTAAAAAGAGCTATTACCTGACGACGACCTTGCCGTATGTTAATGACCGTCCGCATGTCGGGCATGCCCTGGAGTTTGTGCAGGCCGATGTGGTGGCTAGGTATAAGCGACTTCAGGGGTACGACGTCATATTAAACTTTGGTACAGACGAACATGGCCAAAAGATTTATAAGAAAGCACAAGAAGCAGGCCAAGACCCCCAGGCTTACGCTGACGAATATGCGGCTACTTTTGATGCCTTAAAAAAGATACTCAATTTTTCCTATGATCTTTTTACCCGCACTACCGACCCCGACCACAAAGAAGCTGCCAGGGAGTTCTGGAGAATTTGCTTAAAGAAAGGCGACATTTATAAGAAGTTCTACAAAATAAGATATTGCGTTGGCTGTGAGCTGGAAAAAACCGATTCGGAATTGATTGACGGTAAGTGTCCGATTCATCCCAAAATGGAAGTAGAGAACAGAGAAGAAGAGAATTATTTTTTTAAACTTTCCAAATATCAGGACGACTTGGTTAAACTCTACACCGACCGTCCTGATTTTGTAGTGCCAAGCCTTAGGCTTAACGAAATGAAATCTCTTATAGAGCGTGATGGGCTACACGATTTCAGTATCTCTCGCCTGAAGGACAAAATGCCATGGGGTATATCTGTGCCGGAGGACGACGCTCACGTTATGTACGTCTGGTTCGACGCACTTATTAATTACATTTCTGCTATCGGCTGGCCGAAAGATATGGAGAAGTTCACTAGATATTGGCCTGTAATTCAGTTCGCGGGTAAAGACCAAGTGAGACAGCAAGTTGTTATGTGGCAGGCGATGTTGTTCTCGGCAGGACTTCAACCCTCTAAGCAGATTATCATTCATGGCTTCGTAATCGGTGATGGTGGCATAAAAATGTCTAAGAGCCTTGGTAGTGTCATTGACCCATATGAAGTTGTGGAGCAGTACAGTACGGATGCCCTGCGTTACTTTTTACTCCGTCACATCCATCCTTTTGAAGATAGTGAGTTCACCGTTGCTAAGTTCAAGGAAGCTTACAACGCTAATCTGGCTAATGGCTTAGGCAATTTAGTCAGTCGTATTATGAAAATGTCCTCCGACTACGGTGTCGCTGCTAATCTCGCTAATCGCGAAGAGATACTAGAGAGCGAGTGGGCTGCTTCCATTTTTGACCATCTCGAAAAATATGATTACAACAGAGCTTTGGATGAGGTTTGGTCAGAAATCCAGAATCTGGACGCTTATATCGGAGTAAAAAAACCTTTTCGTCTTGTTAAGGACAATGTTGCCGAGGCTAAAAAAGTTGTAGCCACGTTGGTTGAGGGCCTATGGAGAATTGCCATTATTTTGGAACTTTTTTTACCAGAGACTTCAGAAAAGATAAAAGATCTGGTCAGTCGCAACGCTATCCCGGAAAAACCCTTATTCCTTCGCAGAGACTAGTATGGTCTAAAAAACTTAAATTAATGAAGCCTAAACTAATAGACGTTCACACTCACGTTCAGTTCGCCGCCTATGACTCGGATATAGCTGAAGTTATTGATAGGTCTCTCAAGTCCGGCATCTGGCTTGTTAATGTAGGCACCCAACAAGACACATCTTCTAAAGCCGTAGAAGTAGCGAATCTTTATAAAGAAGGCGTTTACGCCACAATCGGTCTGCATCCCATTCATACCGAAAAGTTTTACCACGACAGCAAGGAGTTAGGTGAAGGAGTTGCCGCTAAAGACTTTACGAGCCGTGGGGAACTTTTTGACTATGATTTTTATAAAAAACTAGGGGGCGACCCTAAGGTCCTGGCGGTAGGTGAGTGTGGTTTGGATTACTACCGCCTGGAGGAAGCTACCCGTGATAAACAGCTGGAAGTCTTTGAGGCTCAGATAAATCTGAGCTTTGAGCTCCGGAAACCCCTGATGATTCACTGCCGTAATGCTTTCAGGGATTTAATAGATTGTATTGTTAAAAATAAAAACAAACTTAACGACAGTCCCGGCATTATTCATTTCTTCAGCGGCACTCCGGAGGACGCCGCCGAATTGATGGACCTTGGATTTTATTTTTCTTTTGGGGGAGTCACGACATTTACAAGAGACTACGACGCATCAATCAAGAAAATCGGCTTGGATAAAATTGTTCTGGAGACAGACGCGCCCTATGTGACGCCGACTCCTTTCAGGGGTAAGCGCAATGAACCATCGTACCTGGTTCATACAGCCGGAGCCATAGCAAAAATATTAGAACTTTCCTCGGAGACGGTAGCGGAAAAAACCACCGCCAACGCCAAAAAAATATTGAAGATTAATATGTAAGATTTCATGGTGTAAAGTTTGGAACGACGCTTTGTGATATGGAAAATAAAAGTAATTGATTAGTATCAAAATCTAACCTCGGTTTCATTTTATATTTGATTAAGCCGATTAGAGCAATTAGCAATTAGAAATCAAAAACTGTAACATTGTTTTATGTATCCTTTTTCTAAGATAGAAAAGAAGTGGCAGAAAATATGGCTTGCCGAAAAAACCTATGAGCCGGACTGGAAATCCGCCAGCCGGCGGAGCAAAAAACCCTTCTATAATCTAATGATGTTTCCGTACCCTTCGGCTGAGGGGCTACATGTTGGCAATATGTATGCTTTTACAGGTACGGATATTTATGGTCGCTTCAAGCGAATGCAGGGTAACGATGTCTTTGAACCAATCGGTTTGGACGGCTTCGGAATACACTCCGAAAACTATGCTATTAAAATTGGTCGTCACCCAGCCGAACAAGCTAAGATTTCCCAAAAGAATTTTTACCGTCAGCTCCAACTTATTGGCAACGGGTTTGCTTGGAAAGAGGCCCTGGCTACTTATGACCCGGCTTACTATAAGTGGACACAGTGGATCTTCACTCAAATGTTCAAGCGCGGTTTGGCTTACCGCAAGAAGTCTCCGGTTAATTGGTGCCCATCGTGCAAAACCGTATTGGCCGACGAGCAGGTTATTAACAGCAAGTGCGAACGCTGTAGTACCGAAGTTATCAATAGAGACTTGGAACAATGGTTTTTCAAGATCACCGATTACTCGGAAAGATTGCTTAATAATTTGGATAAAATTGATTGGTCTGAAAAAGTAAAAATAGCCCAGAGAAACTGGATAGGACGTTCGGAAGGCGCTTTAATTACGTTCCCGCTGATTGATATTCCTGTGCAGAAGAATGATAAACATTCGCTAGAAATATTCACTACGCGCCCCGATACCATATTCGGTGCCACATTTATGGTTATCTCTCCCGAGCGCGCGAAGCTATGGCTTGATATTGGCTGGCAGGCGGACAAAAAAGTTAAAAAGTATGTCGCTGGTGCTCTAGCGCGCAGGTCATCCGCCAAAAGAGAAAATACAACCGAAAAGACGGGGATTTTTTCTGGCGTTTCAGCGGTGAATCCCGGGAGCAGAGAAAAAATTCCAGTCTGGATATCAGACTATGTTTTGGGTAATGTTGGCACAGGAGCTATTATGGCAGTACCTGCTCACGATGAGAGAGATTTTGAGTTCGCTCATAAGTTTAAGCTTCCCATACGCGTTGTTGTCTGTCCCAAAGAGCATAACGAAGCTTGTAATGAACATGAGCGGGCTTATATCGGCACCGGACATTTGATTAATTCCCATAAGTTTAATGGGATGTTTTCGGACCATGCTAAAGACGCGATAGTAAAACAAATTGGCGCTAAAAAACAGACACAGTATAGATTAAGGGATTGGCTTATCTCCAGGCAGAGATATTGGGGTCCGCCCATACCGATGATCTTCTGTAAAGCCTGTGCGGGCAGGGGTTTTGGCGAAAGGGAAGATATGCCGGGCTGGTATATTGTGCCCGAAAAGAATTTGCCGGTTAAACTGCCTTATGTGAAAAACTTCAGGCCCACCGGTACAGATCAGTCTCCATTAGCCTCAGTTGAGTCTTTCTACAAAGTCAGGTGCCCTAAGTGTAAAAGCTGGGGGAAACGTGAGACAGACGTATCAGACACCTTCCTGGATTCTGCTTGGTATTACCTCGGATACCTTATCCTCGGAAATCAAAAATCAAAAATCCCGCCCCGAAAGGGCGAGGCTCGTTCAATAAAATTGGGCGGCAAAAATCAAAAATTCATCGTTGATAAGGCGTTAATAAAAAAATGGCTGCCAGTGAATATGTACATCGGTGGAGCGGAACACGCCGTCTTACATTTACTTTACGTTCGTTTCTTGGCAATGTTTTTTAAAGATATGAAACTGACTAATTTTGAGGAACCTTTCCATAAGTTCAGGGCCCACGGCCTTATCATCAAAGGCGGAAGTAAAATGTCCAAATCAAAGGGTAACGTGGTTAATCCAGACGAGTACATTAAAAACTTTGGCGCTGATGCTTTAAGAATGTATTTGATGTTTCTTGGTCCATTTGAAGATGGGGGAGACTTTAGCGACAGCGGCGTTAAAGGTATTACCAGGTTCCTTGAAAGAGTCTGGGTAATCGGCCAGACTAAGAAATTCGCCCCTAAGGCCGAAGCTAAGCTTGATGTACTGGTTAACAAGACTATTAAAAAAGTAGGGGACGACCTTGAGTCTCTTAGTTATAACACTGCCATTTCAACCCTGATGATTCTCTTGAATGATTTTGAAAAGCGTTCCGGAGCCATTACTAAAAAGCAATTTGAATCTTTCTTGAAACTCTTAGCTCCTTTTGCCCCTCACATCACCGAAGAACTCTGGAGTCAGCTAAAAAACAAAAAAACTATTCATAAAGAAAAGTGGCCAGAATATAACGAGAAATTGTTTAAGGAAGATCACTTTGATTTAGTGATACAAGTTAACGGCAAGTTTCGGGCTAAGGTCAGGGCTTCCGCTGGCTTAACAGAAAAAGAAGCGATTGCCTTAGCCCTAAAAGACCAGAGCGTAGAGAGGTACATCAGAGGTAAAAACATAACTAAAATAGTGTTCGTTCTTAATAGGCTTATTAACCTAGTTGTCTAGGCTCATATTGACAAAAAAGCTAAGATATGGTATATTCAGCCCGTTCTTTAAATCGGATCAGGTACGTCTGAAAGTGGCCCGATTTTAGTTTAGGTCGAATTTATTAGTTTATTCGATTAATGGGGCCTATTTCGGGGAGTACTTGAGGTAGGTCACTTAATGTATTCTTATGGAAAACATTAAAATTGGCGGTCGCAAGATCGTCACGATGACCTGCATAGGTATCATTCTCGTATTCTTCGCTTTTATGCTTTTTGGGGTAGATAGGTGGTTTTATAACTACACTAACTCGCCAACGCCTGATGTCGTTCAGTCTTACAGCCAAGACTGTCTCTGCAAGTGCAGGGAGTATCACGCGGCGGTCATAACGCCAAAGCCGAAACCGAAGCCTACACCTGTACCACAGCCACAACCAAACCCGTCTTACATTGGGCATCCGCCTTACAGCAACCCAACGCCTCAGACAGGTACGACTTATGGCTCCGGTTCCGTTGGTGGAGTTCCATACAGCGACAATGGAGGATCAACTTCAGGGATAGGACCTCAGCCTTACCCGTCTTATTAGACGGATTTATGACTCAGGTTAACCTACGAGAGATAGGGCAAGCACAAGTTTGCCCTCATCTTTAAGACTTTTATCGTTTCTTGATAGCTTGGAGGGTAAATAGAAGTTTTAAATGTGAGCGAAGATAAAAAGTCACAAGAAACAAATATAAATAAAATGAAAATGAATTTAATTAATAAGTTTTCTGCTATCGCTTTTGGAGCGGCTGTTTTGCTTAGCTTAGCCCCTACGGTTTTGGCCGCTGCCCAATTCAATACAGCCTCAGGCGACAGGTCGACACTACAAGTCGTTAACGCCACCACTAGCCCGTATACCAACTCCGCTTGGAGTAACAGTGCTAATGTAAACGCTGGGGATGTTTTGAACTTTCTCGTCTTTTACCACAACACAGGGGACGCTACCGCTACCAACACTAGGTTGAAGATAAATCTGCCTACATCCATTTCTAGTGGTTCTTTGTTCGTCACTGGTTATGTGACGAGCGACAGAACCAGTCAGATTAACGGCAACACATCAGTTACTCTGAATGGCATCGGCAGCCAGTCGTTAACTTACATCAACGGTTCTGCAAAGTGGTACACCGGTTCTAGCTCAGTTTGGACCAGTATTCCGTCCGGTCAGACTGGAGATGAAGTTGTGAACTCTTTTAATGGTGTTAACATTGGTAACGTTCCAGCTGGAGGCTCCGGATATATGCTTATTCGAGTTCAAGTTGGGACTAACAATATCAATTCCGGCTCTGCTCCTTACATAGCGACAGCGTCTTACACTAATTTAATCCAATCTAACGTGACATTGAATGGTTCTGTGAACCCCAATAGTTCATCTACAACCGCCTGGTTTGAGTACGGGCAGACGCAGTCGTTGGGGTCAACTACTTCTACTTCTGCTATCGGCGGCGGGACTTCTCAAACAAGTTTTTCTGCAACAGCTTCCAGCCTTTCTTCTAATACAACTTATTACTACAGGGCAGTTGCACAAAACTCTTACGGGACAGTAAGGGGCTCTATCTTAAGTTTCACGACTGTCGCGGAACAACAGCAGCAGGGTGGAGCTCCCGTCGCTCGCACAGAAGCTACGTCTGGAGTTTCTACGACAAGCGCTACTTTGTCTGGGTCTGTAAATCCCACGGGCGTTTCTACTGAAGGTTGGTTTGAATATGGGACTACCCAGTCATTCGGTTCTTCTACTTCAAGACAAAATATCGGTTCTGGCACCGTGTTTAATAATTTTAGTTCCAGCGTGACGAACTTATATCAAAACACTACTTATTATTATCGAGCAATTGCGCAAAATAATTTAGGTACAAACCAGGGAACGACTTTGAGCTTTACAACTCAAAGTCAGCAAGTTTTTGGGGGCGCGCCATTGGTGAACACAAGTTCTTCTTCCGGCGTTTCTACATCGAGCGCTACATTGTATAGTTCCATAAACCCGAACAATTCTTCGACAACCGCTTGGTTTGAATACGGGGCTACTCAATCTTTTGGTTTTGCAACTTCAAGTTCTTCCATCGGTTCCGGCAACTCTTCCAATAGTTTTTCCGCGAGCGTGTTCAACCTTTCATCAAACACCACTTACTACTACAGAGCAGTGGCTCAAAATAGTTACGGTATTACTTACGGTTCCATCTTGAGCTTTACCACTCAAGGCAACGTTACTAACACCACTGTCGTTACTAATAACCAGGATTTGAGCGGTTTATCTAATTCTCTTTCTCAATTGAACCTGGCCCTGTCCGGATTAGTAAGAACCGTTGCCAACCGTTCTACCACGAACACCCAAACTATTGTTGAAAGGGTTGTGCAAGTTGCTTCCGTTGGCAATGGTTTGGCTAAATTGACTCTGACTGCCGATAAATCCACCCTGAACTCCGGAGACACAGTTGTGATCACAGCCGAGATTAATGCTTTAACCGACATCAACAAAGCTAGTCTCCAGATTAACTTAGCCTCGTCGTTAGTTTTTGACAGCTCTGTTGCATCAGTCTTTAACAAGAGCGGCAATACCATTACTTACAGCCTTGGCAACATTGTGGCCAACAGTATTCAAATAGTGAAGCTGAACGCCCACTTGTCTAAAGACGTCGATACTTCCAAAGTTACCAAAGTGACTACTACAGGCACCTTGAACTACTCAAATTCTACCGGCGCCACTATGACTCCGTTGTTCGCTTCTTTGGATGTCAACGTTGGCGGTTCTAGCCTCCTCGCTTCCATCTTTGGAGCTTTTGGCTGGGGCAGCGGGTTAACTATTTTTCTCATCGCATTGCTCATCCTTTTGATAGCCATCGCCGTGAAGAGACTTATGGTCTAAGTACGCCTTCACGAGTTCAGAATAAACCAGAGACATCCGCCTAAGGCGGGTGTTTTTTGTTACTGTGTTTATTACTACTGGTTTTTGAGAAATTCTTCTGTGATTTTCCTAACTTCGCTGGCGTTCTTAGCTTCCATTAATAGTATGCGTAGTTCTTTAGCACTATGGAATCCAGTTACATAGGCCTTGAAGTGTTTCTTCATAACGTCAAAATTCTTCAGGCCGCCGTTTTCTCTATCCTTGTCACTTTTAAATGTTTCTTGAAATAACTTGGTATGCTCGCACATCGTCTCAAGCCGTTCTTGCAGAGAGAGGATATGGTCGGCAAATAACCACGGGTTGCCGAAGATGCCTCTGCCAATCATTACTCCGTCAAAACCAGATTCTTTTACTCTGACTTTGGCCTCATCGAGTGTACTAACATCACCGTTGCCGAGCAGAATTGTCTCAGGCGCATACTTATCCCGCAGGGCTTTTATTTCGAGTGCTAGTTCCCAATGTGCCGGAACGTCGGACATTTCATTCCGAGTGCGCAGATGCACCGTTAAAGCATCTAGGTCTTCCTGGAGTAGGGCAGGGAGCCATTCGTTAATTTCATTTTTCGCATAACCAATTCTGGTTTTTACAGATACAGGCAGTCCTCCAGCCCCTCGTTTCGTAGCTCTGATAATTTCTCCAGCCAGTTCGGGGTTTTTAACTAGGGCAGCTCCGCCCCCGGATTTTTCAATGTCCTTATCGGGGCAGCCCATATTGATATCAATGCCGTCAAAGCCCAAGTCTTTTATCATTCCGGCCACTTTTTCAAACTGTTCCGGCTTGGCTCCAAATATCTGAGCCACTATCGGGTGTTCTTCTTCGCTGTACCAAAAGTCCACCAATAAGCGGTCTTTCCCCCTGGACAAAAGCCCTTCAACGGAAACAAACTCTGTCCAAAAGACATCAGGCTTGCCGTATTTGGCAAAAAGCTTCCTAAAGGCAGCGTCGGTGACATTAGCCATCGGCGCTATAGCCATAATTGGCTTTTTCAATTTTCTCCAAAAGTTTTGCTGCATAGTCACTACTGCTGGCGGTGAGGGTGAGATTCGAACTCACGATACCATTTCTGATATAGCAGTTTTCAAGACTGCCGCCTTAAACCACTCGGCCACCTCACCTTAATTACCTTATAATGCCTTGATTTACTGTGTTTTTCAAGCATGCCCCGTCACATAACTGCGATTACGATTTTGAGCTAACACTAGACTTAGGAGGTTGATTGTCTACTATTGGTAGAATATAATCACGACACTGCGATTATGAGAAATAGGGTTAGCTCTATCGCGGTTGTTGTGCGGGGTAAAATGATTCAAGCTCTTCGTTCCGGGCCTATAGTAAAATGGTATTACGCTTCCATGGCATGGAAGAGGTCGGGGTTCGATTCCCCGTAGGTCCACAAAAATATGAAAAATCCTTTAAAAATGATCTTGGCCCTAATAAAATCTGGGATTTAAATGGATACTCTGCCCTTCGCTGAAAGCTTTAGAAATAAAAATTGGTTGGCGATAAGACGGCTCACCGACCTAAGAAACGACTTGGCGCAAAAGACAGGCCAGGAGAGATTTAAAATTCTCCAGAATAAAACAATAGATTTCATTGCCGAGTCTATGCCGCAGACTTTAAAAGAATTAGAAGGCATAAAAGGAATCGGCCCTAAGAAGCTCAAAGAGCTTGGTCCGGCTATTTTAGCCATCACTAAAGGTGAATCGAGTTGGGCGTTCAAAAAAGAAGAAGAGAAAAATACACAGTTCACCGAAACGGGCGAAGTTATTTTTTCGGTCAGAGAATTTTTGAGCAAGGTAAATAGCATTCTTTATTCTCAGAATGTTTCTGTTTGCGGAGAAATAGTGACAATTAAATTACACACCACCGGAGTTTATATAACTTTAAAAGATGAAAGCGGTGAAGGGATAATGGAGTGCTATATGAGGCTTTATACCTACGATAGCCTTGGTTTGGAGCTGGAAGAGGGGATGAAAGTTAAAGTAGGAGGCTTCCCGAAAGTTATAGAAAGGACCAGTAAGTTTAGTTTTACCATTCAAACTCTTGAGCTAACCGGCGAAGGGTCTCTTAAAAAAGCTTACGAACTCCTGAAGGCCAAGCTGGAAAAGGAAGGCTTATTCACCAGAAAAAGAGAATTACCCGAGTTTATTAAAAGAATTGGTGTAGTTACCTCACGCCAGGGAGCAGTCATAGAGGATTTTAAAAACAACCTCAGAGAACTTGGCTTTGAGGTTTTCCTCAAAGACGTCAGAGTGGAGGGAGTCAGAGCGGTGGACGATATCTGCGAAGCTCTCTCTTGGTTTAACAGCAACGCCGAAAGAATGAAACTTGATGTGATGGTGGTAATGCGTGGCGGCGGAAGCCTAGAAGACCTGCAAGCCTTTAATAACGAACTGGTTGCTAAAGCCATATTTGCCTCTAGGGTGCCCACTATTTGCGCCATAGGCCACCACAAGGACGTTCCTATCTCAAGTCTCGTCGGAGACGACGCCCCCTCAACTCCTACAGGAGCTGCTATTAGAGTAAATGCCTCTTGGGATAAACTGACTGTTCGCCTGCCTTCACTTGAGGTGACAATTTTTAACCGTTACGAAGGCTGTATTCGTTCTGCCGACAACTTTGTCGGTTCTTCGCTGTCCAAGATGACAAGCTACTTTGAAAGAGCCTTCGTTAAGTTTGAGAACCTTAAATCGTCTATTATAGACTCATACGAAAGCGCTTTGGAGGCAGCTCTAAAGAGCGTAGAGAATGTCGGTAAATACCTGGAAGGAGTGAGCCCGGAAAGAAATCTGAAGCTTGGGTATAGCATCGTGACCGACAATTCTGGTAAAGTGGTCAGAGACACCTCTGGCCTCAAAGTAGGGGAGAAGTTGAAAACTAGGCTATATAAAGGAGAAGTAGAGTCGGAAATAAAGAAAATTAACCCCCACACCTAATCGATTTAATTAATGTTCTGTGTTTATATTATTAGGAGTAAAGTAGATAAAGAGTTGTATATCGGCTCCACTAATAATTTGAAAAGAAGACTTTTAGAACACAACAAAGGATTAAGTCGTTCAACAAAATATCGTTCGCCTTTTGAGCTTGTGTATTGCGAGGCATATAAGTCGGAAGAGGACGCCAGACACAGAGAACATAATTTAAAATTGCGAGCTAACGCTTTAAATCAACTAAAACGAAGAATTACTAAAAGTCTTAAAATCGATTAGGTGTGGGGGTAAAATAATAAACATGAAAGAAAACGATAAAAAAGTAAGCGAATCTTTAAGCAAGTTGGAATCCATTGCCGAGTGGTTTGAAAAACAAGAAGAGATAGATCTGGAAGAAGGTTTGGAGAAGGTTAAGCAGGGAGCAGAAATAATCAAAGACTTAAAAACAAAACTTAAGGGTATTAAAAATAAATTTGAAGAGATTAAGGAGGGCCTGGAGTAGGATAACAATGAAAAGTAAGTCGCCATAAGGTTAACCAGAAGACGGTTAAAGAGGGATTAAAGTTTTGGGAGAGCCTTGTCAGCTAAAATTAGCCAATAAAAAATTAGATAGGCAAGTTTATGCGAAGGTTAAAAAGGGAAGAATTTGAAAAAATTGTTGGAGAAGGAATAAACGCGATTCCGGAAAAGTTTTTGCGTAAGTTAGATAATGTGATTATTGTTGTTGAAGACGAACCGACGTCTGTCCAAAAAAAGGAGTTGAATATTCACGAGAAATGGACATTACTCGGTTTATACGAAGGCGTGTCGCGGTTAGAGCGGGGGGCGAACTACAGCGCGGTGCTTCCAGATAAAATCACGATTTTTAAAAAATCGATTGAGGCAGAAGCGCGGGACGAAAAAGATTTAAAAGAGATAGTTAAAAATACCGTTTGGCATGAAATAGCCCATCATTTCGGGATGAGTGAAGCCCAGGTACGCCAAACGGAAGTTAGAAGAAGCAAAATTTCGCGATGATAAATTTATGAATCAAAAAAGAGTTTTTATAATTCACAGTTGGGGAGGCACTCCTCACGAGCCTTTATATAAGTGGCTGAAGTCAGAATTAGAGAAGAAGGACTTTGAGGTTGTTGTGCCGGAAATGACCAACTCTGAAAAGCCGGAGATTGAAGCTTGGGTTTCTAAACTTGAGGAAGTAATCGGGGTGCCGAACAAAGATACGATACTCGTAGGGCATTCTATCGGTTGCCAAACTATTTTGAGATATTTGGAGAGATTACAGCCGGAAGTAAAAGTCGGCGGCGTGGTGCTTATCGCGCCGTGGCTTACCTTGTCTAACTTAGAAAGCGACGAGGAACAGCAAGTGGCTGCACCATGGATTAATACTTCGATTAAAGAAGTGGATGTTATTAAACACACTCCCAAAATAACGGCTATCTTTTCGGACAACGACCCACACGTACATGGCGAAAATATAGAGCTCTTAAGGAAAAGATTTAACGCTGAAATTATTGTTGAGCGTAATATGGGGCATTTCACTGCCGATGACGGTGTAGAAAAACTGGAATCTGCCTTGAACGCAATATTGGAAACATAAGTTACGTATCTGGTATAATTAACGAAACATTATGCCAAAAAGTAAGATAACCATACGTTACTTTGCTAAAAACATTTTCATTGTTATAAGTTTGGTTTTGATTTGGCGGGGGATTTGGTACGTATTGGACGGCCTGGATATTTGGTTTTTCGAGGGCAGTCACATCTGGACTGCTGTGGGAGGTATTATAGTCGGGTTGTTGATTTTATACCTTCCCGATAAAGACTTAAAAGAAATCGAAAAGCTATAATTAAAAAAGATGATAGTGGTAGAAGTTTAGTTCGGTCATCTTACGAGAATTAAATGCACATCAAAGTTAAAACCCATCCTAACTCCAAGAAAGAGAGAATAGTAATAAAGTCAGAGGATAGTTTTGATGTCCACGTGAAAGAGAAGCCGGAACGAGGCCTGGCGACTAAGGCAGTACTCAAAGCATTGGCACACCACTTTAAAATCACACGGGGAGTTATTAAACTAATTAAAGGAGCTAGATCTAGGAATAAAATATTTGAAATAAAAATATGAAAGGTTATGTAGTTAATATAGAGGCCGAGACCCTAGAGAACGCTAATTTCAGGAAAGTTCTCTACACCGCCAAAAACAGCCAGCTGGTTTTAATGAGTCTGGCTCCAGGAGAGGAGATTGGAGAAGAGATTCATCAATTAGACCAATTTATCAGAATAGAAGGAGGCAGTGGCAAAACCGTCTTAAACGGAGTTCGGCATCCGATTAGCGACGGCTGGGCGATAGTTGTCCCACAGGGAACCAAGCACAACGTGATTAATACTGGCACCGAGCCGATGAAGATTTATACGGTTTATTCTCCACCTAATCATATTGATGGCACAATACACGTCACAAAAGCCGATGCGGTAGAGGACGAGGAGCACGACCACTTTGACGGAGTCACTTCTGAAGCCGTTTAGAAGCTTAGTTTTTATAGAAATATTAGTTAGTTGTATAATAGGTAGGCAATGATATCTTATCCTGAATTTCAAAACGTGGATATGCGGGTTGGCAAGGTTCTTTCTGCCGAGCGTGTTGAAGGTTCAGATAAACTACTTAAATTGAAAGTAGACATAGGTCCGGAGATGGGCGAGAGGCAGATAATAGCCGGTATCGGTAAAGTTTATGACCCCGAAATAATGGTAGGTCTGGAGATTATAGTGGTGGTTAATCTTGAACCTAAATCTCTCTTAGGTTTAGAAAGTCAGGGGATGCTTTTAGCAGCTGACGACGAATCAGGACCAATCTTACTAGAGCCTGATAAAAATGTCTTACCTGGAGCTAAAATAAAGTAATGAGGGGGACGGAAGATAAAAATCCGGTTCTTGCTTCAACGCTAGCCGTAGTGGAAAAATCAAAAAGCGTCACAGTCAACAGAAAAGAGGTGGCGAGGTTGGTTGAAGAGTGGAGTAAATCTCACGTTTCGGCTCCAGCTTGGGATGCCGAGCATCACCTGGAAAGTAACGACACTAGGCGGCTTACTGACTACGTTATTTTACTGGACAGTCTAAACTTTTGTTTCTGGGCCCCTGATGAAGGCAATAAGTGGAACGTAGACTATAGAGGAGAGATTTACCGCGGTTACTTCGCGCTATCAATGTCATTAAAAAAGTTTTTTGAGAACGAACCCAAGAAAGCCAACTTTAACTATCTCTCCAAAATAAGTTTTGAAGAATTTTCCGCCATCTTTCAAGGTGAAGGAATCTTGCAACTTCTTAAGAAACGCTTGGAGATTGTTTATGCCGTGAGTAGGTTCTTGGTAGAGAATTACAGCGGGAACTCCGAAAGATTTATTCTATCCGGTGGACACAAGGCGGCTAAATTAGTCCCGAAAATAGCCGCTGAATTACCTTATTTTAACGATGAAGCAACTTACGGGGGTAGAAAGATCTATTTGTGGAAGCGAGCTCAAATATTGGTAGGAGATATTTATGGCATCATTAAAGGAGTGGGTGTAGGTTATTTTGATGACTTGGATTATTTAACCGCTTTCCCGGACTACAAATTGCCACAGATATTAAATCACTGGAAAGTTATGGAATACTCTCCGAAGCTTGCGGAAAAGATAAAACTCAGAACAGAACTCAAACCTGGCAGCAACGAAGAAGTGGAGATAAGGAGCGCTACCGTCTGGGCAGTTGAATATATCAATGAAGAACTAAAAGCCAGAGGAGTTAGATTAAAATCTTTTGAAATAGATTGGCTATTATGGAATGAAAGCAAGAGAATAGAAATGAGTGAACAGCACCACTTAACTACAACTATATTTTATTAAAATGAAAACCCACAGATTTATAATTTCTAGCGATTTAATGACCGATGACTTGGAAATTATTGACCAGGAAGTTGTCGGGCAGATTAAAAATGTCCTCCGTCTGAAGCTTGGTGAGAAAATAGTAGTCGGAGACGGCCTAGGGCATGAGATGCTGGCCGAAATAACGGGAATTAGTAAATCTTCTATTATCTTGAAGGCAACTAAGGTTCAGGAGAACGACAATGAACCAAAGAACTCAGTTACTCTTTATTGTTCTGTTTTAAAGAAAGAAAACTTTGAGCTTGTTGTGCAAAAGGCCACCGAGATCGGCATTAAAACAATTGTCCCCGTTATCAGCGAGCGGACAATTAAGCTGGGCCTCAACAAAGAACGTTTGGAGAAAATTGCTAAAGAAGCTGCCGAGCAGTCCGGAAGAGGTATTGTACCGGTTATTTTAGAACCTATGTCTTTTGAAGAGGCGGTAGCAAATGTCTCTAGTGTGGGCAGTAGCTTTCTATTTGATTCGTCGGGGGAGGTACTCAAAGAAGCTTCTTTGAATGTGGAGATTACAGCTTTCATCGGACCTGAAGGAGGCTGGACCGAGAGGGAACTGTCTTTGGCAAGAAATAATGGGTTTAGCATTGTGAGTCTTGGCAAGCTCACTTTCCGCGCCGAAACCGCCGCTATAATCGCTTCGTACATACTAACTCGCTTTTAATAATTGAATGGAGTTTAAAGTTATCAAAAAATCAAAGAAAAGCCGTGCTAGGCTTGGAATACTCAAAACTCCTCACGGAGAAGTACTTACTCCTGCTATTGTGGGAGTTGCCACTCAAGGGGTAGTTAAGACTCTCTCGGCAGATG
Source organism: uncultured Candidatus Saccharibacteria bacterium (assembly GCA_964360065.1). Lineage (GTDB taxonomy): Bacteria > Patescibacteriota > Minisyncoccia > UBA6257 > Colwellbacteraceae > 2-12-FULL-43-11. The sequence goes on along the minus strand of CAYHTW010000001.1, from coordinate 126,944 downwards.
AAGTCCTGCAAACTAAAACTCAGATTCTTATAGCCAACACCTATCACCTCCACCAAAAACCGGGAGAGAAAATCGTAGCTAAAAACGGCGGCCTGCATAAGTTTATGAATTGGCCTAACCCCCTAATGACAGACTCCGGCGGCTTCCAGGTTTTCAGCTTTGGTTTCGGCAAAGATTTACAGGTAGGTAAGCTTTTAAAATATTTCCCTGGCCGCGTGGCGGAGCCCATTAACCACGGCGAGAATCCCAACCATGTCATCATTAACGATGAAGGAGCGACTTTTAGGTTGCCTAACGGCGACAAAGCTTTTCTTGGCCCCAAGGAATCCATGAAAATACAGCACTATCTTGGAGCGGACATTATATTCGCCTTTGACGAATGTACCGCGCCGTTAGTGAGTTACAAGTATGCCGAGAAATCTCTTTCCCGTACGCACGCTTGGGCTAAAATTTGTTTAGAAGCACATCCCACTAAATCAAAACAGGCTCTTTACGGTATTGTTCAGGGTTCTAGTTTCAAAGATTTACGGGAAGTCGCTTCCAACTATATTAATTCACTTGGTTTCTCTGGTTTCGGCATAGGCGGAGATTTGGGCAAAACGAAAGAAGAGATGAGCAGTATTGTCGGCTGGGTCACAAAAGTTTTAGACGAATCTAAACCAAGGCACCTCTTAGGGATCGGTTATTTGGAAGATATTGAGCGGATTGTAAAATTGGGGATTGATACTTTTGACTGTACCGTGCCAACCCATTATGGGAGGCGTGGAATGGCTTTCACTTCAACCGGCAAATTGGATATGAACAAAGCTATTTTCTTAAAAGACCTGAAAGCGCTGGATAAGAAATGTGATTGCTCGGTCTGTGAAACTTACACCAGAAGTTATCTGGCGCACCTTATAAGGGCTAAAGAAATAACGGGGATGAAACTTTTAACTATTCATAACCTGTATTTATTCAATTCTTATGTTGAACGAGTGCGCGACAAGATTAGAAAAGGGAACTTGTGATTTAATTATAATATTGAGCGTGAACTCGTTAGTTAAAAAAAGAACAGTTAATGCCTTAAAGAGGGCCCTTAAAAATGGCAGAGTTGTTGTAATGCAGACCGATACTATCTACGGAATAGTTGGCCAGGCACTTTCACTTAAAACCGTAGAGCGTATTTATAAGTTACGCCGCAGAAGTCCAGGCAAACCGATGGTAGTTCTTATAAGTTCTCTGGACGATCTTAATCTCTTCGGAGTTAAGCTCGCCATTAAAGAAGAAAAAATCCTTAACAATATTTGGCCGGGCAAGGTGAGTGTTGTTTTAAATTGCTCCGTAGATATTGATTATCTGCACCGCGGCACAAATACAATTGCTTTCCGTCTGCCACGGCCGAGGTGGCTAAGGAATCTCTTGGTTCAAACTGGCCCCCTGGTTGCGCCCAGTGCTAATTTGGAAGGGCATGAACCGGCCAGATTAATCTCCGAGGCTAAAAAATATTTCGGTAAAAGGGCTTTGTACCTTGATGGCGGTAAGGTTATCTCTAAACCATCAACTCTTGTTTCTTTGAAGAAAGGGAAGTTAAAAGTTTTAAGGGAAGGCGCCAGCAAGCTAAGTTTTAAAAGTACTAAATAAAGATTAAAATAATAAGCGATGAAAGAAAAAAATAAAAGAAGAGGGTAAATAAATCTATATAAATAATATGGCTATTAAGTCGCTTATAAAAGACACATATCTGGCTGTCGTCAAAAATAGCGTTGGCTCAAAGTCTTTCAGGAATTTTTATGTTCTTAACGGCAGCAAGAAAATGGATATTACCGAAAACGGCGAGCTGTCTTGTGCTTGGTTTGTCTCTGTTGTCCTGAATCTCTTTGACCTTATAGACGCACCGCATTTGACCGTGGATAGGGTAGAACGTGAATTGAAAATATCCGGTTGGCGGGAGATTTCCAAGCCTAAACCCGGCGCTGTTATAATCTGGAGTCCGGCCAGTTCGGGGAAAGAGGCGCTGCATCGCCACATCGGTTTCTATGTGGGCAGTAATAAAGCCATTAGTAATGATTCAAAGTATGGCTACCCTGCTATCCACAATTGGAAATTCCGCAAAGCAAAATCTTCGGGGAGCAGAGCGATAGAAGCTATACTCTGGAATTCAAAACTTGATGTTGTGGTTTAATTCCCATAATCTCTAGTGGGAGTTATAAATGTTCGCTCCGGGCCTATAGTTCAGTGGTAGAACGCCTCGTTTGCAACGAGGAGGGGGGAGTTCGATTCTCCCTAGGTCCACCAAGCACCATTTTTCTCAAAATATCGTGGGAGAATCAAACTGGGAAAGGGGTCGGGAAAACTGGAATTTTCCCGTAGCGGAAATATTAAAACCGATGGGTTTTAAAATGTAGTCCGCCTAGAGCGGACGAGTTGTTCGTTTCTCCCTAGGTTCACCAGACAGAATCTGTTACAATAAGCGTAAATAGTCCTATAATATGAAATTATGAAGGTTCTGTTTTTTGACGCCGATCAGGAATGCCAGGATTTCTTTATTCCGGCCCTTCCGGAAGACGAAATCATTTTTGTAACCGAACCTCTTTCTAAGGAGGAACTTAATAAGCATAAAGACGCGGATATTGTTTCTGTTTTTGTATCGTCGGCTATGCGCCAAGAACACATAGATTTATTGCCCAAGCTTCACCTTATCGCCGCGCGTTCAACCGGAACGGATAATATTGATGTAGATTACGCTAGGAGTAAGGGGATTGTGGTGAGTAATGTCCCCAAATACGGAGTCCATACGGTGGCGGAATTCACCTTCGCTTTAATGCTCACCGTTTCACGAAAAATATTTGAAGCCGTTCACCAGGTAAAAGAAGACGTGGATTTTAGGATAAAAGCTTTGGAGGGGTTTAGTCTTTTCGGTAAGACTCTGGGGGTTATCGGTACGGGCAGCATAGGTCGCTCCGTTATTGGAATAGCCAAGGGGTTTGGGATGAAAGTCTTGATGTTCGATGCCTTTCCCAGTAAGAATTGTGAATCGGAAAGTTCAGCTTACGTCCCTCTGGAAAATCTACTCTCCGAGTCCGACATCGTGACTCTGCATCTTCCTTACTCGGAGGAAACGCATTATTTCTTGGGTAAGAACGAATTATCCAAGATGAAAAGAGGCGTTGTTCTGATTAATACTGCGAGAGGCGAGCTGGTAGATACATCAGCGCTCTTGGAGGCTCTCAAAGATGGTACTATAGGCGGAGCGGGACTGGATGTATTGGAAGGAGAAAGAATGCTCAAAGATGAAATGGCTCTGGTGAGGGGGGGTGAATCTATCCAGGATTTAAAGTCGGTTATCCGTGACCATATTCTTATAGATATGCCCAACGTGGTAGTAACGCCGCACATCGCTTTCTTTTCTAAGGAAGCCTACGGGGAAATATTGTCAATTACCGCGAAGAATATTTTGGACTTCCAGAAAGGTAATCCTGCTAACATTGTCTAATTATGAAGTGGATTCAAAATTATAACGCTCTAAATTCAACTCCTTCTCGCTATAAAATACTTTCCATTGCCGAGGCCGCTCTAGAAGCTATTAATACCGACAGCATTGTGCGCTCCAGGCTTAAATATGAAAATGGTTCATTGATTGTGGATGGCAAAAAATACAATCTCTCCTCTTATAAAAATATTAAATTGCTCGGTTTCGGAAAAGCTTCCTCTAAGGCCGTTAAAGCTATAGAAGATATCTTAGGCGACAGGATTTCCGGCGGTATAGCCATTGATACGCATCCAGAAGCCAGTCAGATAGTTAGAGTGGAACAGGGAGATCATCCTCTTCCATCGGAAAAAAATATAACCGCGAGTAATAGTTTGGTTAAACTTGCGCAGGAGAGTACCGAGGAAGACTTAGTTCTTGTTGTAGTCTCTGGTGGAGGTTCCGCTCTTTTATGTTGGCCGTTCTTAGAATGCCGACAGGGAGTGAATTTATATAAAGATTCCGAAAGAGTGGGTATGAATATTTTGGAAATGAATATCGTGAGAAAACATATGTCCCAAGTTAAAGGCGGAGGGCTAGCGGCTATTTTGCATCCGGCTACTGTTATAGGCCTGATTTTCTGCGATGTGCCTGGCGGAGCTTTTGAGGAAGTTGCTTCTGGGCCGACTTATTACGACTTTAGCACTGTTGCCGACGCCCAAAAAATATTAGACAGTTACGGCCTTACAGGTTATGTGCTTAATGAGACACTAAAAAATAAGAGCATTTTTGATAAAGTTCACAACGTTAAAATGATTTCTAATGCTACCGCTTTGAAGGCTATGAGCGAAGTTGCAGAAAGTTTTGGCTTCAAAGTAAAAATATTGGGTGACGCCGTCTACGATCCGCCCAAGAAATTAATTGAAAGATTGATTACTCTCGCTAAGCCCGGAACGGTTATTTTAGCCGGCGGAGAAACAAGATTTAAAATCACTAAAAATGGCGGCACAGGCGGTCGTTGTCAGATGCTGGCCCTGGAAGCGCTTAAATATCTTAAGCCGGGACATGTTCTTTTATCTTTAGCTTCTGATGGTATAGATAACAGTGACGCTGCCGGTGTCATAGCCGACAAGAGAACTATTGATAAATCTCGGGAGTTAAACCTTAATTTAGAGAGTTATCTTGAAAACTTCCGGGCGTATGAAGTTTTTGAGGCTACTGGAGACCTTATTTTTACCGGTCCTACCGGCGCCAATGTCTCGGATTTATACATTTTATTAAATGAGCATGAGTAAAATCACTAATATAAAATCCAGGGAAATACTTGATTCACGTGGCCGGCCGACTCTCGAAGTAGTGGTTTATGCCGGAGTTGCTACCGGAACATTTCAGGTTCCTTCGGGTGCTTCTACTGGTTCGGCCGAAGCCAGCGAGTTGAGAGATAGTGATGGTCACATGAGTCGTGCCATAGAGAATATAGAAAAAATCATCAAACCCTCTCTTCTGGGTGTAGAGGTGACGGAACAAAAGAAGATAGATGAAACTATGATAGCGCTGGACGGAACCGGCGATAAGTCGAGATTGGGAGGCAACGCTATGGTTGGCGTTAGCATCGCCGCCGCTAAGGCCTCCGCTTCTGCCGAGGGCAGAGAATTATTTGAATATCTCCGTACGCTTTCCGACATCAAGCCGTCGCGCCAGACTCCGTACCTTTACTTTAATTACATTAACGGCGGTAAACATGCCGCTTCTCCACTCTCTTTTCAGGAACATATCATCGTGCCTCAAGCAGATTCAATCGGCGAGGCTCTGGAGATTGCCTGGAATGTAGAAACCGCTTTAGGAATCATTATAACCAACGAATATGGTGATAGCGCGGGCTCCAGTATGGGAGACGAAGGGGGATATATAATTCCCGAGAATGACTATAAAAAGCCATTTGATTTACTAAGGCAGGCGGTTGTTGCTTCTAAATGTGATGGCCTGGTCCGATTGGCTACGGATGTGGCGGCCTCATCTTTTTATAAAAATGGCTCATATCTGGTGGGAGGCAAAACTTATTCAGCTAAAGAATTAAGAGATATATTTATCGCTTTGGATAAGGAGTTCAACTTCTTATCTATTGAAGATCCTTTCTTTGAAGGCTCTTTCAAGGATTTCGCCGATTTAAAAAGTGTATTGGAAGCGAAAATTGTCGGCGACGACCTAACTGTTACTAATAGTAAAAAGTTGGCCGAAGCTGTGGCTCAAAACGCCATAGACGCTATAATTATAAAACCTAATCAAATAGGTACACTGACGGAAACTCTTGCTACTATGAAGGAGGCTAGGGATAATGGCCTGGATTGCATAGTAAGCCACCGAAGTGGCGAGACAGAAGATAGTTTCATTGCAGACTTGGTTTATGCTTTCGGTTGTTTCGGTCTTAAAGCGGGAGCCCTTCGGCGACCCGAACGAGTTATCAAGTACAAACGCCTACTGGATATAACTAAATAAAAATGTTGTCACGTTCTCAAATAGTCGCTACTATAGGCCCCGCGAGCGGGGATAAGGATATGCTTCTTAAACTTATTGCTGCTGGTATGGATGTGGCGAGACTTAATTTTTCTCACGGGGATTACAAGTCTCACGCCGATTATATTAAAAATATTAGAGAAGCTGCCGTTTTATTCGGCAAGAGAATCCCTATCATTCAGGATTTGTCCGGCCCAAGAATGTCTACCGGAAGCGGGCACGGGTTTGATGCCGGTCAGTCGGTGGTTGTAACGGCTAAAGACTTGGCCGATTTGGATTTCGGTATCAGTCAAAAAGTTGATTACGTAGCCCAGTCTTATATTGGTTCGGCTGAAGACGTAACTCTGCTTAAATCCGAGATTGCTAAACGCGGAGCCGGCATTCCTGTTATAGCTAAGATTGAACGAGCCGAAGCAGTCAGTAATTTTGATACCATACTCGTCGTTGCCGATGCGGTTATGATAGCGCGCGGCGACTTGGGGCTGGCGGTGCCTCTGGAAGATATTCCTTTCATAGAGAAAGATATCATTAGTAAGTGCAAGCAGGCGGGAAAACCGGTTATCACAGCCACGCAGATGCTTTATTCTATGGTTGATAACGAAAATCCAACCCGCGCAGAGGTAACTGATGTGGCCTATGCCATCCTGATGAGCTCGGATGCAGTTATGCTATCCGAAGAAACTGCTATAGGTAAATACCCACTGCGAGCCGTGGAAATTATGGAGAAGATTGTAGAGAGAGTCGAAGGCGCTAATCCCTCCGAAATTATCAGGACCCTTTAGGTCTGGAACGCTTCTGGTTTTGCCGAAAATCGGTTCCGGCTGTATCGTATAAAGACTGCGAGCCCACATGAAAAAAATCAGAGTAGGCATAATTTTTGGAGGCAAATCGGCGGAACACGAAGTCTCTTTGCGGTCCGCTAAAAATGTTTATCAGGCTCTGGACAAAAATAAATACGAGCCAGTTCTAATAGGTGTTAGTAAGAAAGGGCAATGGCTTCTGGGAGATTCTTCTAGGTTAGCTCTGGAGAGCGGGGAGTCTATAAAGAGCGAGGATAAGCGTGAGGTAGTTTCTATGGCTCCGGAGAGTGGCGGCGAAATTGCGCCATTGGATAATAAAGAGGTTAGCCAAACTATTGATGTAGCTTTCCCGATCCTCCACGGCCCTTTCGGCGAAGACGGCACCGTTCAGGGTCTCCTCAAGCTAGCCGATATTCCTTTCGTGGGAGCGGGAGTCCTGGGCTCGGCGGTGGGTATGGATAAAGATGTTATGAAGCGCCTTCTGCGTGATGCGGGGATTCCGATCTCAAAGTTCGTAGTCTTAAAGGACGGTGATAAAGCGGATTTTGATACTGCCGTTAGGGAGCTCGGGCTGCCCCTATTCATTAAGCCGGCCAATCTCGGCTCTTCGGTTGGCATCAGTAAGGTAAGAAGCAGAGAAGAGTTTGATGAGGCGGTTGCCTTGGCTTTTCAATACGACACCAAGATACTGCTGGAGGAATTTATTAAGGGCAGGGAAATAGAATGTTCTGTTTTGGGAAACGATAACCCGACAGCCTCTATCCCTGGTGAAATTATAACGTCTCATGATTTCTATTCTTATGAAGCTAAGTACTTGGATGAAAACGGGGCGGAACTAAAAATCCCCGCCGATCTCCCGCCTGAAACCGTTAAGCACGTCCAGGAACTGGCCGTTAAAACTTTTAAGGCGCTTTGCTGTGAGGGGATGGGACGGGTTGATTTATTCCTGAAAGAGAACGGAGAAGTTTATGCGAACGAAATTAATACCATCCCGGGCTTCACCTCCATCAGTATGTATCCCAAGCTTTGGGAAGCTAGCGGCATAAGTTATGCCGAGCTTATTGATAAATTAATACAGCTGGCCCTCCAGAGGTTCGCTAAAGAGAAGAAGCTTAAGACTTCTTTCATTGACTAGCCTGGTCTTGACAAATAGCCAAATATATGGTATCATACCAGTATAGTTAATTGTTCTTTTATTAACGATTTATAGTGTCTCAAGTGGTGCGGTGTTATTGTAAGTTCGACGCTTACATGTGACTGAAGGTATAAGGAGAATAGCTCAATTACTTCGGTAGTTGTGCGGCGTATCCTGAGCTTCCTGGAGAATGGTCCTTTGAGGGATTGCGTATCCAGTACTCAAAGCTCGCTGACGTCATCTAATACTCACCACTTGGTACATTACAAATTACTTACCCGCGCAAAGAGGGCTTAGCCATATGGGGCCCTCTTTTTCATTTTCTTTCATTGACACAAGTCTTAAAAGTTGGTAGTGTAGGCCTGCTCATTAATAATTAACCATATAAATACTATGCGCAAATTAACTTTGCTGGCTGTAGTTTGTATCCTTCTGCCTTTCATTGCTTATGCCGGTAAACTCCTTGGCGTTTGGCATATTCTTCCGGGTTTCGACATCCTGGCCCACTTTACTGTGAGCTTGGGATTAGCGCTTGGAACGTATGTTGTCCTAAAGACATACAAACTTCGAGTATCTTACTTAGATATCATTCTTCCTGTAATGCTTATAGGAATAAGCTGGGAAATCGGCCAAATGATACTCGGGTACGAGAATCTGTACGTCAGCCATGCCGAAGCATTAAATGATCTGGGAGTAGATCTGGTAGGAGCCATGATTGGCGCAGAAGTATTGAGAGATATAGTAAACAAAAGAGGGTAGCCCCAAAAGTGCCCTCTTTTTGATTCTGTTTTGATTGTAGCCTATCCACAGGTCATTTGACCGGCAAGGCCCTTTCAAACTAAATTGAGGACAGTATTCTGTTCCGTCGGTTGACGGATTCCAGATCTTCAAAAAGATAAATGCAGCCGATTGTATAGAACCTCGGTTGGGGAAGTATGAAGCTAAAGCTTCATGTCGTTGGTTTGCGTGGCTCAAATGAAAATAGATTTTCATTTTTTGCCTTGCTGCCAACGATGGGTTTGAATCCCACACAATGCCGTTACGGTGTTCCTTCGACAAGCTCAGGACAAGTTTCCTGGTTTGTAAGATGGTAAGTCCGATGGCCAACCCTGCATCAATTTATCCGCCAACTGGCGGGACCTCGAGCAAGGGCCACTTTATTTTAAAGTTGTATTTTATCCCGCCTCGAGGCGGGTATTTTTGTCTATTTGATTCGTTACTCACTTTGATGAGTAACCGGGCGAGCTACAGTGTACAAAAGGTCAAGATAAATAAAAACAAATGAATAAAAAAATAATATCAATTCTCTCGGTTCTCGTGGTCGGTCTTTTGGCGTTTGCCGGCTACTACTACCAAAACCCGACTATCGCTCCAGTCAGTACCAATAACCCATCCGTTATTGGTACCACTACTCCTTCATCCAATACATTCACCCTTCTTCTTAACTTAAGTTCCGGCCAGAAATCTTTGCAGGAAAACTTTGTTGCAGGGACTAATCTTTTTGATGCTTTAAAAATTGCCACTGCTAGGGAGGGGATAGAAATGAAATTTAAAGAATACCCTGGTATGGGGGTTTTGGTGGAGTCTATCGGCAGCTCAAAAAATGGTACCGGCGGAAAATATTGGCAGTTTTTTGTAAACGGCAAGTATTCAAATGAGGGAGCTTCTTCTTATGAAATTAAATCAGGTGACGTGATTGAGTGGAAATTCTCTAATGAACAATAAGAATATTAATTTAGTTTTAATATTGATTACAGTGATGGCGAGCCTCATCAGGCTTTTGCCACACCCTGCTAATTTTGTCCCGATGGGGGCGCTCGCTATCACCTCCGGATTATATGCCAAAAAGAAATGGCAACTTCTGCTGCCTTTGGGAGCAATGTTTGCCACAGACTATTTTATCGGTTTCTACGACATTAAAGTTATGGCTGTGGTTTACGGCAGCTTCCTTATGTACGCCTTCATTGGTGTTCTGGTTAGCCGTAATAAAAACTTTTTTACGGTTGCGGTAGGAACTTTTTCCGGTTCAGTTATCTTTTATCTCGCTACTAACTTTGCCGTTTGGGCCTTCTCCGGTATGTATGCCCATAACTTCGGGGGATTAATGACCTCGTACATAATGGCTCTACCTTTCTTCGGCAACTCGCTTTTGGGGGATTTCTTCTACGTGGGCATCTTGGTAGGGAGCGCGGAATTCGCTATATACGCTTACCGCTATTTAAGTTTGGGTCAGCTAGCCGAAGTTAAAAACAGGGTTTAGTGGAGTTTGTAATTTAAGCGGCGGGTTTGTAATATATCTCTGTGGAATCAAAAACTAGACAAGTAATAATAGTTTCTTTGGTAGGGTTCGTCATCCTCGGCAGCACAATCTATCTATTAAATAGGGAGAGAGGTCCGGGACCGTTAGACCCTCTGGCCCAATGTATTAAAGACAGCGGAACAATTTTTTATGGCGCCTTCTGGTGTCCTCATTGTCAGACTCAAAAAGCGGCTTTCGGCTCTTCGGCTAAGCTACTGCCCTACGTGGAATGTTCTACCCCAGACGGCAACTCCCAAGTAGCTCTGTGCGTTGAAAAAGGAGTTAAAAGTTACCCAACTTGGGTTTATCCCGATGGAAGCATAGAAACGGGCGAGAAAACGCCACAATACTTGGCCGAGAAGACCGGATGCGAAATGCCTAAACAACCTTAATGTTTCTGATTCTAATTAATAAGTTTTTCGCCTCTCTAATCGTCCTTAGCGATGTTTTCATTGTTACGGGAGTTATTTATTATTTTTTTCTCAAGCAGCCTAATGATGCAGTCGTAGATTTCTTCGGCAAGCACGGAATCAAGTTCGCTTTCTTTGTTGCTCTCGGCGCGACCGTAACTTCACTTTTTTATTCTTATTACGCAGGATACGCCGCCTGCGATCTCTGCTGGTTCCAAAGGATATTTATATATCCGCAAGTAGTGCTTCTAGGTTTAGCTTGGTGGAAGGGGGATAGAAAAATCGTTGATTATGCCATTCCACTCGCTTGGCTTGGGGCAGCTTTTGCCTTTTACCACAACTATATCTACTACGGCGGCACACCACTCTTTGACTGTGATGCGAACTCGGAAGCTATTTCTTTGTGTCTTAAAAATTACATCAATGAATTCGGTTATGTAACTATTCCCGTGATGTCGCTGACAGCCTTTGCTCTGCTTATCGGTTTTCTATATCTTCAGAAGATCTATAATCGCTCTCACTCTTAAAATTACAACCAGTATACTATAGTGCTGATCAGTACTATAGTATACTGAAATTATTCAGACACCTTATTGCTAATCTTGAGATTATCCAGCCTTCGGGCTAAGCTCTAACAAACCCAAAAGGAAGCGTGGCTGAGTCCTGCCTGCCGGCAGGCAGGGGTTGAAGGAGTCCATTACAATAGAATAAGGAAGCGTGGCTGAGTGGTTGAAGGCGCCACACTCGAAATGTGGTATACCCGAAAGGGTATCGGAGGTTCAAATCCTCCCGCTTCCGCCAATGCAAAAATGAGAGCATTTAAGAGTTTTAATTAATTCTTTTTGGAAATAATTTATGATAAGTCTCAAAAAAGAAAAACCAAAAAATAAAATTGTAGTAAAGAAAGCCATCATGAAATGGGCCAGAGAGTCTATTGGTCTTTCTATCGAAGCCGTGAGTGAGAAATCCAAAATTGATATCGAAGAACTTAGAAAATGGGAAGACGTAGATTCAGAAGTAAAAATCAGTGATCTTAAGAAGCTAGCTAAAACAGAAAAGAGGACGTTAAGCTTCTTTTTTCTTAATAACCCACCAACCATAAATCCTATCCCAAGGGATTTTAGAACCCTCGATAGCGTCAATGTCGAGACACTCTCCCCAAAGGTTAGATTAGCTATCAGGAAAGCTCAAAGGAATAGGAAGTTTTATGCCTATCTTCTCGAAGTCACAAAGAGCGAGTTTGTTAAGTTAAAACCAATAAGTTTTAATTCCAATCCAACCGAACTAGCAGGCGAGTTTAGAAAATATCTTAATATAAGCATTGAAGAACAAAAGGGATGGAAGAGTGAAGGATTCGCCTTTAATAGATGGATTGATATTATTGAAGGCAGCGGAATACCTGTTTTTCAGCTTCCATTTCCCAAACAAGAGATTAGGGGATTTTGCTTAAGAGAAGACAGCCTTCCTCCGGTTATCGTTCTAAATGCGGGGGATGCTATTCGAGGAAGGATTTTTACTCTATTTCATGAGTTTTATCACTTACTTTTGTCACAAAAAGACATAGATTCTTTAGTATTTTCTAAAGGAGAAAAGCTTGCTCATAAGTTAATTGAAATAAAAGCAAATGAATTTGCTGGATCTTTCTTAGTACCGAACGAAGATTTTTTGGGTAATGAATATGTCAAAAAATATCTTGTTACTAAAGATGATAGATTAGTAACTAATCTTGTTTACCTATATAAGGTCAGTGGTGAAGTGATTTATAGAAAATTTGTTAATCATGGCTATATGTCCGAAAGAGAGTATGAAATGAAGAGGGTAGAGTTGCAGAAATGGTATGAGCGAGAAGAACTAAGAAAAAGGAAAAAAGCGGAAGAAAAAGGACAAAAATTTGTTCCCGACTACTACCGAGACATAGTTAAAAGTAGTAGTTACGACTTAAGTCAGAAAGCTTTCGCCGCTGCCGCAAAAGGAGTCATATCCACCAACGAGCTAGTGACTTTTCTTAACGTTAAACTTGCTGGTTTAGAGAAAGTTATCGATAAAACAAATCAGCACTATGCGCAAATAAAGCCTCCATCTCATCAACAATGAGCCAAACAGAAAGTAAAAAATACTCTCTCGATACGAGTGCGATGCTTCAAATCAGCAAGACTTATCCTATCCACCTCTTCCCGAAAGTATGGGAAAAGATTGAGCGTGCGGCAGAGGAAGGAAAGTTATTTGTTCTTGATAAAGTTTACAATGAACTCAGTAGAAAAGACGATTTCACTCATAATTGGATTAAAAGCATAAAAAAGAAAATTGTAAAAGTTTCCGGTACTATCGTGGAAAGTAAAGCTGCTGAAGTTGTTATAGCTTTTCCAAAGATTATAGATCCTGATAGCGAATATGAACAAGCAGATCCATATCTTATTGCGGACGCTTTATTGGAAGTGTCAGTTATTGTGACTTGTGAAAAACCACATCAGCTTCCTCTACAAGCTAATCGTTTGAAAGATAAAATACCGAATGTCTGTGATCACTTTGGCATCGCAAATATACATACGCAAGTTGGCGGAGAAAGAGTTATTATTGAGCTTTTTGAAGCTCTCGGATTCACGGATCTTGGCTAGATCCAATACAAAAACACTAAAGCTGCCTCTATATTAGGACTAAGCCTTCTCTATTCTTATTTAGTGGGGCATAATTAGTTCAATTAAATGCCAAAAATTAATGATCTACTTAAAAGAATAATTGCTTTCCGAGATGCGCGGGATTGGAAACAATTCCATAATCCTAAGGATGTTGCGTTGTCACTAGTGCTCGAAGCTGGAGAAGTAATGGAACATTTCCAATGGAAGAGTAAGGAGGAGATAGAAGAGTATGTTAGGACCCATAAAGATGAAATTGGAGAAGAACTAGCGGATGTTTTGTATTGGGTTTTACTTATGAGTCACGACTTGGATATTAATGTCTTGGATGCGCTGGATAAAAAAATTAAAAAGAATGAAGATAAGTATCCAGTTGAAAAAGCCAAAGGGAAACATACGAAATATAATAAACTCTAATTATGAGACTCTATTCGGGCTCATCCGTTCAGTTTTTAAACGACACCGTTCATAACGAAATAGGAGACAAACTTAGAGAATCTTTCTTCCAGTACTTTAGGTATTATCCTTCCCCAAACGAGGTGCAGTCGTGGAGAAATTCTCTTCGTGCTGTCTCCCAAGTGTTCGATTACTCGGGGTTGGATGATCACGGAGTGATTCTTGAATATCAACTTCCTCAAACATCCAAGCGTCTCGATTGTATGATAACTGGCAGAGATCAATCAGGAAGTGATAGGGCAGTTATTATTGAGCTTAAACAATGGGAGAAGTGTGAGGCATCAGATGGAGAGAATGAAGTAGCTACATGGGTCGGAGGAGCGAAGAGAGAAGTTCTTCATCCATCCGTTCAAGTCGGGCAATATAAGATGTATTTACAAGATCTTCACCCAGCATTTGACGGTGAAGGCTCTATCAAATTAGACGCAGCTTCTTATCTTCATAATTATTCTCCTACAAAGGATGATGAGCTTCTAGCAATGAAATTTACAGAAAAAATAAAAAATAATCCAATTTTTTGCGCGGATGGTGTAGATATTTTTAGTGAATACCTTAAAGACAGACTTTCAGCGGGAGGTGGGTTGCCAATACTCGAACGAGTGGAGAAAACGGAATACAAAGTGAGTAAAAAACTCATGGACCATGTGAGTATGATGATAAAAAATAGGAGTGAGTATGTGCTTCTCGATGAACAGCTTATTGTATATGACAAGGTTATTTCCCTTGTTAAACAAGGGCTTGGTAAAGACAAAAAGTCAGTTGTAATTATTAGTGGTGGTCCTGGCACTGGAAAATCGGTGATTGCTATTAATCTGATGGCGGATTTGCTGCGTGCAGGATATGACACTAACTATGCTACGGGGTCGAAAGCATTTACCGAGACGTTAAGGAAAAAGATTGGTGTTCGCGGAGCTGTTCAATTTAAGTATTTTAATAGTTATATGAATTCTAAGAAGAATATTCTAGATGTTCTTATTGCTGATGAAGCTCATCGAATAAGAGAGACGAGTAATAACCGGTTTACAAAAAAAGAAATGCGATCAGACACCCCTCAAATTGAGGAGCTTATAAAGGCATCAAAAATTGGGGTGTTTTTTATTGATGACAATCAAAACGTTCGTCCTAATGAAACGGGGTCCGCGGAATTTATCAAAGATACCGCTATAAAGTTGGGATGTGAGGTTTATAATTATGAGTTAGAAGCGCAATTTCGGTGTAGCGGGTCAGATGCATTTGTGAACTGGGTAAATAATACACTCGGCATCAAACGTACAGCGAACGTCATTTGGGACCAGAAAGAAGAGTTTGATTTTCAAATTGTAGATTCTCCTCAAGAACTATATGTAAAGATAAAACAAAAAAGCGATGAGAAACAAGGTTCTGCGCGGCTTGTCTCAGGTTTTTGCTGGCCATGGAGCAACCCTAATCCAGACGGGACGCTAGTAAATGACGTTAAAATCGGCAATTTTCAAATGCCCTGGGAAGGCAAAGACGGTTATAAACTCGCCCCAGGGATTCCGCCGGCCTCGCTGTGGCCGAATGATCCAAATGGAGTGAATCAGATAGGCAGTATTTATACGATTCAAGGATTTGAATTTGACTATGTCGGAGTCATTATCGGTCCGGATCTTGTTTACAACTTTGAAAATCAGACATGGATTGCGTTACGAGAAAAATCCGCAGATAGTGTCGTGAAGCGCTCTGGAGAAAAACTTGTTGATCTTCTTAAAAATACTTATCGCGTTCTTCTTACTCGTGGAATGAAGGGGTGCTATGTGTATTTTGTAGATAAAGAGACAGAAAAGTTTTTCAAAAGTAGAATTGAAACGGGGGAGAGTTATCAAAAATTTGTTGCACCGGTCTTTTCTCCCATTACTTTGAATATGCTTCGTATACCACTCGTTGGGTCTGCTCCTTGCGGCAATCCTTTATTAGGACAGGAAAACATTGAGGAATACATTTCAGTAGAGAAAACGAAAATCAAGCCAGGTTTCGAGTATTTCGTACTTAGGGCTGAAGGTGACTCAATGAATCTAGCAGGTATAAATGATGGTGATCTTGTTTTATGCCGCCAGCAACTAAAGGCAGACACAGGTAATAGGGTTGTCGCTCTACTTGGCGATAATGTAACGATAAAGATGTATGACAAAAAAGATGGGCGTAGAATTCTATTGCCGAAGAGCACAAACAAAAGTCACATGCCAATCACGCCCGAGGAGGGAGACAGCGTACAAGGTGTCGTCCAAGAAGTTCTTGAATCTGGTAGTGAATAATAAATACTTTAACTTATGAATAAAATTCAGAACGATATATTAAGTTATAGAGAAATGTGTGACGCTGAGAATGTTCAGACTTTACAGCGTGGTATGAACTTTAGAATGAACCCGGCTTACTCTGTAATATTAATGTCTCAGAGATCTAACGCGCCCTATCAGGATAAAGTTCACGAAGATGGGTTAACTATTGAGTACGAGGGTCACGATGTTTCTAGGAGGGCTTATAATCACAACCCTAAAGTAGAAGACCAGCCAGATAAATTACCTAGCGGACAATTAACTCAGAATGGATATTTTATTAAGGCGGCTAAAAGTTATAAAGAAAATACTGATGCAGCAGAGCCAGTTAAAGTATATGAGAAAATTTTCCCTGGAGTATGGTCTTTGAAAGGATATTTTGATCTTATTGATTACAAAATTGTCCACGATGGTAAACGAAATGTATTTCGTTTCATCTTAAGATTGTCGGATCGGCAAGAAAATCTTGACTCAAGAAAAGTTCATATTGAGTACACGCGGTTAATCCCATCTGAAGTTAAGAGAGAGGTCTGGAAAAGAGATGAGGGCAAATGTGTTAAGTGTGGAGAGACTAAGAATCTTCACTTTGACCACGACCTACCATTTTCTAGAGGAGGGACTAGTTTGTCTTCAAAAAATGTTCGTTTGCTTTGTATGAAGCATAATCTTCAAAAGTCAGACAATATTGAGTAATCTTTCTCAAACCTTCGCCACTACCAACCCCATAACTTCTTTAACTCCATTCTTCCTTAAAACTTTTACCGCTTCTCTCATCGTGGCGCCCGAGGTATAGACGTCATCAACCAGAATAACTTTTCTACCTTTTTGGATGAGCTAAAAAGTCGGTTCTCAAAAAAGCGGGAGGATTAGGAGCTTTATTTTTGCCTATTTACTAGACTTTACAATAGCAAGCTAAGTCGCTATAGTTACTGTAGCAAGAACAAGCGATTGTTCTATGAACTCTTTAAAAGACCTCGAAAATGAAGAAAAAAATGGTTTCAAAAAATAAGGTTTCCCCTAATGAGGCCTTGATAGAGCATCTCATTAATCTTGAGTGTGAGGTTGGTAAATTACCATCTCTATCTGCTTTAGAGCAGGCCAGATTTAACCAAGATATTGCGATTGGGCATCTTTACTATTCTTCTAAAATAGAAGGAACCAAGCTAACTAATGAACAGATAGAGAAAGCTTTGTATGGCAAAGAAGTTCTCTCGTCCTAAAACTAAAAGAGAACTTGATGATAAAGAGGTAGCTGGTCTCTGGAGAGCTATTGGCTTAGTGAAAAGTATAGCTGATAGTCGGCAGAAAATAACTCTTAACACCATAAGGTCTATACACGCAGAGATCCTTAAGGATTCTGAACCACAAATCGCTGGTAAGTTCAGAGTAACTGGCCAAGGTGTCCGAAAGTTAAGGTGCGTTCAACCTCCTGAGGGAAGTAAAGTGAACGAAGAAATTTATAACTTCTGGAGAGATTTCGATTACAGAAGTTCCTTAATACAGCTTCGCCCTAGGTTTAGCTCTTTTAAAAGTACTAAGTATAAGAAATGGTGGTCAGATGTTATAGAATTAGCTGTTTGGGCGCAACATAAATTCGTTTCAATACATCCTTTTTCTCAAGGTAATGGAAGAACTGCTCGTTTACTGACCAATCTTGTCTTACAGAGATATGGCATCAAGCCATCCCAAGTTAAATATGAGGGAGATATGAAAGAAAAATACCTAGAAGCCCTTTGTAGGGCAGATAAATATAGAGACTATGAACCATTAAAACAGATAGTGATTAAAGGAGTTATTGAAGTCTACAAAAAGGAGAAAAAGTTGAGGCAGAGACTGAAAGCAGAAAAATCTAAAAGTTAGATTAATCTACGTTAGGGAGAAATTATCCTTCCATAAATTAAGTACACTTTTTTTAAAATTCTATTTTACGCCTTCGCCACTACCAACCCCATAACTTCTTTAACTCCATTCCTACGTAAAACTTTTATCGCTTCTTTCATTGTGGCGCCGGAAGTGTAGACATCATCAACTAAAATAACTTTTTTATCTCTTACCAGGTTTATTTCTTCTCCTGGGCCGAAACAATTTTTAACATTTTCTTCCCTTTTCGTTCCGGAAAAAGTTATCTGCGGGTCGGTTTCTCTAACTCTTTTTAGTGCCTTGGTAATAATCTGTAACCTCAACTTCTTGTTTACTTCTTCAATTATGAGCTCCGCCTGATTAAAGCCTCGCTTTCTGTATTTTGATGAATGAAGGGGGATAGGAACTAAAATCCAGTCTGCCCTATTTAGGTTAATGTCGGTTAAGTACTTCAAGATAAACTCTCCCAGAGGTTTAGTCGCTCCCGTTAGCCCATTGTATTTGAGATGGTGGATTAGCTCCTTAACGGTTTTATCATTGTAAGAAGCGGCAGCAGCCAGTGAAAAGTTAATACCAGAAATATTATTAGGATGAAATAGGATCTTATTCAACTCAATCTTCTCTAAACATTCACGGCAGACCAAGTCTGGTTTTTCGTTTTCCTCCAGATAGTTTTGGCAATTTAGGCAGAGGGGAGGGAAGAAGATGTCCAGCGCGAAAGCCCAACTTTTTCTCAAGATGCTCATTTTAAGATATAACCAGGTAGTGAAAATTCGGCTGGTCGCTTTTTGCGACAAATATAAATTAGCCGAATTTCTACTACCTGGTATAATATAACTAAGATGAATTTTTTGAAATCTTTCGGTTCTCTTGGATCTCTCATGGGCAAGAAGACTTACTTAGGTGTGGATATCGGCACTACTTCTATTAAGATTGTTGAGCTGACCGAAAGCGGTGGACACCCCACGCTTAGGAACTACGGTGTTTTGGAATCCTACGGCCACTTGGAGCGCCTTAATAACGCTATCCAGACCTCAACCCTGAAAATGCTGGACAAGGAAACGGGTGAGCTGATGAACCAACTGCTTAGAAATCTAAAAATAAAAACAACGGATGTGATAGCTTCTCTGCCGACTTTTTCCGCTTTCACGGCGCTACTGGACGTACCCGTCATGTCTCCACAAGAAACTGCCCAGGCGATGGAATACCAGGCAAAAGCTTTCGTGCCGTTGCCGATTTCGGAAGTAAGCATTGATTGGCTTCCCGTTGGCGAGTACGAAGACGAGAAGGGGATTAAACATCAGCAAGTATTCCTTGTTTCGGTGCCCAACGAACAAGTCAGAAAGTACCAGCGTATTTTTAAATCAGCCGGATTAAATTTGAAGGCCCTGGAAATAGAAGGCGTAAGTTTAGCAAGAGTATTAACAGCAGGCGACCCCACCACCACCTTGATAGTTGATATCGGTTCGCGCTCTACGGCTCTGCTTGTGGCCGAAAAAGGCCTTTTGAAATACAGCGTGCAAACAGATTGGGGAGGCGGATCTCTGACTCAAGCTGTTTCGTCTAGCCTTGGCATCAACATCAAACGCGCCGAAGAACTCAAAAAACAGAAAGGACTTTTGGGAACGGGTGGTGAATACGAACTCTCCACTTTAATGATGCCTCTATTGGATGTTATACTTGGAGAGGCGAAAAGGGCCAAAGATACTTACGAAAAGAACTATAAGAGCAAGATAGAGCGCATTATCTTGTCCGGCGGGGGAGCTAACCTGCTTGGTTTGGAGAAATATGTTTCCGACCAGTTCGGTATTCCGGCAGTCAAAGCCGATCCTTTCGCTAAAATCACCTATCCGCCTGAAGTGGCGCCGCTTATTAAGGAAATAGGTCCGCCTTTCTCCGTAGCCTTGGGCTTGGGCATCAGGCAATTTATGTAAAATGGCTCAATACACAGAAACAGCTAACGACAGATTTCTGAAAGACCACGTCTCGGTGGGCTGGCCGTGGCGTATGTTCATACTTTTTTCCCTGCTTTTTGCATGTTCCATCGTTGCTTACCTAGGACTTCTTTTTGGCTATAAGCCTTATGTAGAAGGACAGATTATCAAAACAGAAGACGAGTTAAAAAGTCTTTCGACTCAGATCTCTCCAGACGAGCAAAGTAACTTCGTTGAATTTTACTCCCAGATTTCTAACTTAAAGGGAATGCTTGCCAAGCACGTTCTTTCTTCCAAGCTTTTGCCTCTCATAGAAGCAGCTACCGACCAAAAAGTCGTTTACACTTCTACTAATTTCACCATCCCCGACGAGACTCTTAAGATTCAAGGCTACGCTTCTTCTTATGAGGTTTTGGCCGGACAGCTGGCGTTATATGAAAATTCGCCTTGGGTAGAGAGAGTTGTACTGGACGACTCTTCCGCTACCGATAAAACTGTTAAATTCACGTTAAGAATTACTTTCAAAAATGAAATCATCAACTTATAGGTTAATAAGTATTTTGGGGAGCATCGGACTTCTTATCGGAGCGGTGGTTGTTTACTCCAACTTTGTGGTGCCGACCTATTCCGATATACAGACCCTGAAAGATAAGCAGCTGGCCGATGAAAATCTTTTGAACGATCAGAGAGATGCTATCAACGCGGTTAATAAACTTTTGGGACAGTATCAAAGCCTGACCGATATCCAGAACAGCATCTCTACGGTTCTGCCAATCCAAGAAGAGGTGCCATCTATTGTGCAGCAAATCCAGGGCATAGCTGGGCTTAATAACATGACTATTACCGGTTTGTCGCTACAGTACCCGCCCATCAAAGCCGTTCCTAAGGATTCTCTTATTAAGCCCGTGGGTATCGTAAGAATCACGGTTAAATTCACCGGTGACTACAGGAACGTGAAAGGCTATTTGGAAGGGTTAGAAACCAATATCAGACTCATGGATGTTAGCTCCTTAAGTGTTGATGTAGGAGGAGCCGCGGGCAAAACCGCGCTAAACTATAGTTTGATAATAGATACATATTACCAATAAAAAATTATGGCCATACTAATTGAACAAGAAAAAAATAACAGCCCGCTCTTCATTACAATCGTAGTAGTGATAGTGATGGCCGTACTTGGCCTCGGCACGTATTTCGTTTTTAAGTCACCTCCGGGAATTGAAAAGGCAATTGTGTCTACCGAAATGCAATCAGTAGCGCAAGTTTCCAAAATTAGCTTTGATGTTTCTAATGTTACCGATTCACCAGTGTATAAATCCCTGAAACAACTGGTGGGCCCGCCTACATCTACCCTCTACGGTCGTCAGAATCCATACACTCCGTTCTGATGAACGATAGGCAACTTATAGAAGCTCTTATTAAAAAAACTCTCCTCTCGGAGGAGCTGGGTCAAAAACTTATTTTGGAGTCTGGGCAAACAGGGAAATCAGTTGAAGACATTCTCTACACTAGGCACCTGCTGGACGAAGTTTCCGTAGCCAAAACTAAATCGGAAATTTTAGGTATTCCTTATAAAAAAATTAAACCTGACGAGATAACGGAAGAACTTATTAAAGTTATACCCTTGGAAACCGCCACGACCTATGGCTTTGTCCCGTTGAGCCGTGACGACAAAATGCTTGTCGCCGGTATGCTTCACCCCACCGATGTCCGTGCCCAGGAAGCGCTACGTTTTATCGCTAAGCAAAATAAATTGAGTCTTGGCGTTTACATCATCACTCCGGCTGATTTTGAACTAGTAATTAGAAAATACTCTCCTTACAAGTCCGAGGTGCAGCAGGCTATCAAGTCTTTGAATATCAAGCCCGGCAGCGGATTATCCTTCGGCCAGAAGATAGTCTCGGTAGATGAAGGCGGTTCCATCTCCGATGAAGCCCCGATTATTAAAATCGTAGCCTCCACACTCCGCTCAGCTATAGAAGAAGGGGCATCCGACATCCACATAGAGCCACAGCGCACGAGAGTGAGAGTCAGGTTCAGAATAGATGGCGCCCTCCAGGAAGTAACTTCTTTCCCATTGGAGATACATCAGCCGATCATATCCAGGATTAAAATACTTTCCAATCTGAAAATCGATGAGACCAGAGTCCCGCAGGACGGCAGATTCAGAACCGTTGTCTTCGGGCGCGACATAGATTTCCGTGTTTCTACTTTTCCTACCCCAGTTGGCGAGAAAGTCGCTATCCGTGTTTTGGACCCTACCGTTGGTTTGAAGGGAGTCGGTAACTTGGGACTTACGGGCAGGGCAGCCGATTTGGTGATGGCGGCCGTCAAACGTCCTTACGGTATGATTTTGGTCACCGGCCCTACCGGCAGCGGTAAGACCACGACTTTATACGCACTCTTAACCCAGCTTAATAAAGAAGACGTCAATGTTTTGTCCCTGGAAGACCCGGTGGAATATTTCGTGGAAGGCTTGAACCAGTCTCAGGTTCACCCGGAAATCGGTTACGACTTTGTTTCCGGCTTAAGACAAATCGTGCGTCAAGACCCTGACATTATTATGGTTGGTGAAATCCGTGACACCGATACCGCTAAACTCGCCGTGCAAGCCGCCCTTACGGGTCAGATTGTTCTTTCCACTCTCCACACCAACAACGCCGTTGGTGTTATCCCGCGTTTGGTTGATATGGGAGTTGAGCCGTTCCTTTTGCCATCAACCCTTAACGTGATGCTTTCTCAAAGACTGGTGCGCCGTCTTTGTGATAACTGCAAGAAGGCCGAAGCTGCTCCTCCCGACATTGCTAAAATTATTAAAGACGAAATTGCCGGCATCAACCCCGAAGACCGTGCCAGGATAAAATACAAAGAGCCCTATCAAATTTATCATGCTCCGGGCTGTCCCGTTTGTAAGAATAAAGGAGCCATCGGCAGAATCGCGCTCTTTGAGGTTTTCAGTATGACCAGAGAGTTGGAGAATATTATTAATAGCTCTCCGGTGGAAGGCAAGATTAGAGACGAGGCCAAGAGGCAAGGTATGCTCACTATGCGTCAGGACGGTATTATTAAAGCCTTGGGCGGTATTGTTTCCATGGAAGAAGTAATAAGAGAGAGTGCTGCGAGCGATAACAATTAGTAAGAATGGCCGACAAATGGCTAAGTCTCGATAAGATAAGCTATAATTAAAACCAATATGGATTACAAGGAAAAATTAAACGAACTACTCCTCACTACAGCGAGACAAAACGCCTCTGACTTGCACTTGGCGGTCGGTCGCCGTCCGACTCTTCGAATTGACGGGATCTTAGTTGCCCTACAAAAAGAAAATATCCTTACTCCAGAAGATACCCAAGGGTTAATATTGGCGCTTCTGACTCCAGAGCAGAAAGATAAGATGATAAAGTACGGGGACGTTGACTTCTCGTATGCTTACGAAGATAAAGCCAGGTTTCGCGCTAATGTCTTTTTCCAGAGAGGTTTTATGGCTGCCGCTTTGCGCTTGATCGCTGGCGAAATTAAAACTGTTGAAGAACTTAATTTGCCTCCGATACTTCACGAACTGACTAAACTTAACCAAGGTTTCGTTTTGGTGGTGGGCCCGGCGGGAAACGGCAAATCAACCACTTTGGCTGCTTTACTTGATGAGGTTAACCATAAACGTACTGACCACATTATCACCATTGAAGACCCCATAGAATATTTATTCGTCCAGGACAGGTCTATCGTTTCCCAGAGAGAAATTAGAACAGATAGCCCGAGCTTCCACCGCTCTCTCCGATCTCTGCTCCGTCAGGACCCCGACGTCATTATGATCGGTGAAATGAGAGACTCAGAATCCATTGCTACCGCTATGACCGCTTCCGAAACAGGTCACTTAGTTTTCTCGACGTTGCACACTAATTCAGCCGCTCAAACCATAGACCGTATCATTGACTCTTTCCCCGCTGATCAGCAGGGGCAGATTACTTCCCAACTGGCGGCAACTCTTGTAGCTATCGTATCTCAGAGGTTGGTGCCTCGTATTGAAGGAGGTAGAGTACCAGTCTGTGAAGTTATGTTTGTTAATTCCGCCATCAGAAACCTTATCAGGGAAAGAAAGACTTATCAGATAGACTTGGTTATTGAGACCAGTTTGCAGGAAGGTATGACGACTCTAAACCGGTCTTTGGCTGAACTCGTCAGAAGGAAGGAAATTTCTTTGGAAAATGCCGAGCTCTACTCGGTCAATCCAAGCGAATTAAGAATTCTTCTGGAAAGAGTTTAATACTGGCATGAAACTTCAATACAAAGCCAGAACCAAAGAAGGGGAGTTGCAGGTTGGTTTTATAGAGGCGCCTACCCGCGAGGCGGCCGTGAATACCTTGTCTTCTCACGATCTTTTTATTCTCACACTCCAGTACAGCGAGAAAAAAGCCTGGTATGAGGGACTTTTTGGTTTTCTGGAAAGAGTCAGCGGCAAAGACCTAATGGTCTTCACTAGGCAATTTGCTACTCTGCTTTCGGCCAAGATTCCGCTTTCGGAATCTCTGCGGACACTGGAAAAGCAGACTAAGCACCCGATTCTTAAAAACACCGTCTTTGAGATAATTTCCGACGTTGATGCAGGACTTTCTCTTTCACAATCATTGGAAAAATACGGCAACATTTTTTCTCCTTTCTACGTAAACTTGATCCGTTCAGCTGAAATTACGGGTCGTATGGAGGAAGCCACTAATTACCTGGCTGACTATACGGAAAAAGAAGTAGCTATTACCAGTAAAGTTAAAAATGCCCTGATTTATCCGGCGGTAGTTATACTACTTTTCTTGGTTGTGGTGGGTGTTATGGCAGCGGTAGTTTTGCCTCAGATAGAACCAATTTTCCTAGAAGCGGGCGTTGATATCCCAACCTACACTAAAGTGATT
Organism: uncultured Candidatus Saccharibacteria bacterium; assembly: GCA_964360065.1. GTDB lineage: Bacteria > Patescibacteriota > Minisyncoccia > UBA6257 > Colwellbacteraceae > 2-12-FULL-43-11. The sequence goes on along the minus strand of CAYHTW010000001.1, from coordinate 102,263 downwards.
CTCGTTTTAGGTAAGTTCATTGCCGCCTGGTGGTGGGCCATTATCCTAGTTCTTTTAGGAAGCTTCGTGTTAATAGCTGATTACTTCAGGACTCCCGAAGGCAGGGGTATCATAGACGAAATAACTTTGAGGACGCCAATCTTCGGCAAGATATTAAAACAGCTTTATGTGGCTCGTTTTGCCGAGTCTGTAAGTATTCTTATTAAAGGCGGCATTCCAATCTCGCAAACCCTTGAAATATCCAGCGTCACGGTGGGTAGCACCATCTACCGGGATCTTTTACGCCAAGTTGCCGAAGACGTAAGACGTGGTGAACTTTTATCGCAGTCTCTTAGCAAAAACGAAGAGTTTTTCCCGCCACTAGTGTCTCAAATGATAGCTATCGGAGAGTCCACGGGACGTTTGGAAGAGCTTTTGGGCCGTATCTCATCATTCTACACAAGAGAGGTTGATAGCTTGTTGGGTAATTTGGTAGAATTAATACAGCCTGCGTTGATGCTGGTTATAGGTGTCTTGGTAGGTGGGCTCTTCGCTTCGATACTAGTTCCGATTTATAACCTCGCTCAATCTTTTTAAAACAAAAAATAAACATGAAAAATATAAACAACAAAAGATCTGGGTTTACGCTTATTGAGTTGCTCATTTCTTTGTCAATCATCGCACTTATGTCGGGACTCGCCTTTGCGGCCTTGAACAGCTCCAGACAAACCGCCAATGACACTCGCCGTGTCGGAGACTTAAAGAATGTCCAAGGCTATCTGGAGATTTATTTCAGCAGGTGCGATCGCTACCCAGGCAACGCCGATTGTTCTTCTGCTTCTTCCCTCACTTGGACTCAATTAGAAACGGCCTTGGCTGGCATCGTTGATCCTAGCCGTTTCCCCGAAGACCCTGTTCCCGGCGCTATATATTCTTACTGGACCGACGGATCTAACTATGTTTTAGGCACCAAGTTACAAACCGACAGCAAGAGCATCTTGAAAGAAAGCTACACAGGCAGCGAATTTGGCAGCACTTGTGATAAAACTGCTCGACAGTACTGTATCCATTCCTAAATTATAGATACCAGTGTCTCCATTAATTTATTTTTTTCTCTTTATCGCGGGAACGTCTTTCGGAAGTTTTCTTAATGTACTCATACTTCGGTATGATTCGGTTCACGATGCCATTCTGAAGAATGCTATGGGCCGTTCTCGATGTCCGCATTGCCGTAAAACCTTAAATTGGTATGAACTGATCCCCATCTTCAGTTTTCTTATTCAGCGTGGAAAGTGCCGTTCCTGCGGAGTTAAGCTCACTATTCAATATCCTCTCGTAGAATTCTTGGGAGGTCTCATATTTATTCTGGTTTTCTTCAAATTCTATTCTATCTATGATATTTCTCTCTTGCCGTATTTAATGATGATTATCTGGTCTGGAGTTCTTTTCTCTCTGTTAGTAATGTCTGTTATAGATTTCCGTGAGAGATTAATACCGGATGGAGTGAATATCTTTATTGTTATCTCCGGACTTCTCCTCATCACCGCGCAATATTTCTATCCTGCATCAATATCTTCGGAGGTAGGGGGGTGGTCATTATTGGGGAACTACGCTCTCATCTTCCCAGGTAGTACCAACCTCCCTTGGAACCATCTCTCCGGGGCCCTGTTCGGCCTAGTTTTATTCGGAGGGTTGTTTTTATTGTCGCGTGGCAGGGGGATAGGCCTGGGGGATGTAAAGCTTGCCGGGGCCATAGGATTCTTTATGGGTTATCCGGATGCAGCTCTGGCCCTTGTCTCTTCTTTTATTATAGGAGCTTTATTCAGCCTTGTTCTTATCGGGTTGCGCCTTAAGACTATGAAAGATTTTATACCCTTCGGACCATTTATGGCCCTGGCCACGGTTCTTATATATCTGTTCGGGCATGAGTTGATGCGAGGTTATTTTGATTTCTTCGGTCTGTTAAACTTCTAACCTCTTAGCTTATAATTAAGTAAGATTATGTTGAAACCTAGGGGTGGATTTAGCCTTATAGAGATGCTCGTCGTGATGAGCATTACTTTGGTGCTTTCCGCGATACTCATAGGTTATGCTAGAGAGTCTGGCCGGCAGCTACTTTTAATAAGCAGTCAGGCCAAAGTCATTAATCTTATCTCTAGGGCTAAATCTTTAAGCGTGGCTACTTTTGTTGATGAAAATCTCATTGATGAAAAGGATTTGCCTACGGATCCTGCCGCATCTAAGATTTGCGGTTATGGAGTGCATGTTAATAGGGGAGTCGGACAAGTGTTCATCTTTAGAGACTCGGCAGTTGATTGTTCCGCAGATGACCCTGCGCGCCGCTATGTATATGACGACAAAGACGACGTTAAGCTGACCAGCACACTGGATGTTTTCTCTGTCCCAGACACCACTGTTCAGTTTGGCGACGACACTACTTTAACTGACGTTTTATTTGTTCCGCCTGATCCAACTGTATTCGTTAACGCTAACGCCGATCCGTCTTTGCAGTCAGCTAAGGTGACTTTGCAGAGTAAAGATAAAAGTTTAAATGTTTTGGTTAAAATTGATAATGCAGGCAAAATCTCAACAAAATAAAAAGGACCTGTCTCGCAGCAAGGCGGGCCAGCTGATTATAGAGGCTACTGTCGCCACCAGCATTATGGTAGTGGGTTTGCTTGGCATTTTCGTGCTTATTTCCAGATCTCTTAACATGTATCACACAGCCGCCCAGGAGTATGTGGCTATCAACCTGGCTGCCGAAGGCATAGAAGTCACAAAGAACATTCTTGACGCTAACCTCATTAACGGTAGGGCTTGGAATTACGGTTTTGCGGTTACCGAGGCAAAGTATTACGGCATCCAATACAACAGCACGACCCTAGTCAACGGTAGCGAGAATAAATATCTTTTCTACGATCCGGCTACCGGTCTTTATAGCTACGATACCGATACTGGCAACCAGAGTGTTTATAGGCGCGTTGTAACTATTACGAACGCTCCCGAAGACGAGATACAGGTTAATTCAGTAGTTACTTATAAAATCAGCGCTGGGGCTAAATTCGAAATTAATCTGGAAGACCATTTTTATAATTGGAGATGATGAATGTAAATATGAAAAATAGCGCTGGATTCACTGTAATTGAGCTGATGGTGGCTATGTCTATGTTCCTGATTTTGATTGGAGTGGCAACCGGCACATTCCTCGAAACTCTTAGAATGCAGAGGATTATTACAGAACTCTCCGCCGCCAATAACAACGCCACTCAAGCGATAGAGCAAATCGGCAGAGAAATTCGTACCGGCTACAGTTTCCAGCAGTCCACCGCTGATGTTCTGTGGTTTGTTAACTATAAAAATGAAGTAGTTCTCTATAAACTGGAGAATAGTGATAGTGTCGCCTGTGGTCAGGCTGTTGGTGCCGTCGGATGCCTTTTACTGTCCAAAGACGGAGGCAGTACATGGAGTGCCATCACGGCTCCGGAAGTGAAGGTGAAGAGATTTAAGGTGATAGTTACAGGCGTTGATGCTTCGGACCAGTTCTCACCCCGCGTCACTCTGGTTATTTCCATTGCGGGTCCGCGAAACATAGACGTTAATCTACAAACAACGGTCAGTGCCAGAGTAAGCGAATCAGATATCAATGGTTAATAAAAGAAAAGGACAAGTGATGTTAATAACAGTCGTGATGCTCTCGGGGGCAGTTTTAGCCTCCACATCACTCGCCGGACTTTTGATTCTCTATCAGCTAAGACAAGCTACTGATGCAAAAGCCTCTATGCAGGCCATTTTTGCCGCCGATGCCGGATTGGAATGGGCTTTCTATAATGAGAATAAACTTGTTGGCACCCCGGAATATAAAAACTACGACCCCCCGATATCGAGGACCTTAGATAATGGCGCCAAATATACAGTGACTAAAGACGACGCAGATCCTCTTTTGCCTATCAAATCTATCGGTCAGTCTGGCCGAGTTGCCAGGGCTTTTCAGGGAAGTTTGCCGCCGCCAATAACTCCATGATGAAGGTCCCGACAAAGGTTATAACAAAAGCCGATGCGAAAGTCAGAGTCAGTAAATTTAAGGCGGAAATAAATCGTTACCGCCGAGCTTACCATATCCACGATAAGTCGTTAATCTCCGATGCGGCTCTAGACTCTTTAAAAAGGGAGCTATATGACCTGGAAACTCTCTATCCGGACCTGGTGACAATAGACTCTCCCACCCAGCGTATTGGCGGAGCTTCTCTGAAGCAGTTTAAGAAAGTTAGACACATTGAGAGAATGACATCCTTTAACGATGCTTTCTCACGGGAGGATATTGAGGATTGGTTAACTCGTTTGGAGAATTACCTAGGCCGCAAAGTAAAAAGAGAATTTTATCTGGAACTGAAAATTGATGGCCTTGCAATTGAGCTGATTTATGAGAACGGGCTTCTTGTTCAGGGGGCAACTCGCGGCGACGGCGTGGTTGGTGAAGATGTTACCCATAATCTTATGACCGTTGAAGCTGTACCTCTAAAGTTAGAAAATCCAAAATCCAAAATCCAAATTCCAAAACGGCTTGTGGTGCGAGGAGAAGTATTCCTGACCAAAAAAGATTTTGAGCGCATCAATAAAGAACAAGTCAAAAAAGGCGGGAAAGTTTATGCTAATCCGAGGAACGTTGCCGCCGGTTCGGTCCGCCAGCTTGACCCCAAAATAACAGCAGGCAGGAAGTTGGATTCTTTTGCCTATGATTTAGTGACTAATCTTGGCCAGCGTAAACATGAGGATGAGCACGAGTTACTTCACCGCCTTGGTTTCAAAACCAATAAGAGCAATAAATTGGTTGATTCATTGGAGGCTGTTTTTGAATTCAGGGATTACTGGGAGAAGCATCGGGAGAGATTACCCTATGAAATAGACGGCATAGTTATTGTCGTTAACGACAACAGTGTTTTTGAAGAAGCAGGAATTATAGGCAAAGCTCCACGGGCGGCAGTGGCTTACAAATTCTCACCTAAAGAAGCTACGACTACGGTAGAAGATATTAAAATTCAGGTAGGGAGGACCGGAGCGCTCACGCCCGTCGCGGTGTTGAGATGGGTGGAAGTCGGAGGAGTAAGAATTACACACGCCACTTTGCATAACTACGATGAGATAAGAAGGTTGGGCATAAAGATAGGGGACACGGTTGTGGTGAGCCGCGCCGGGGATGTCATCCCGCAGATAACACAGGTGCTTAGAGATTTACGTACCGGCAAAGAAAAAATATTCAGAATGCCGGAGAAATGTCCGGTTGACGGCTCTAAAGTTATTAAAGACAATGTTATTTATAGGTGTTCTAATAGAGACTGTGGGGCAAGAATCAGGGAAAATCTTTATCACTTTGTGGCTAGATCCGCTTTTGATCTGCGGGGTCTGGGCCCTCAAATCATAGACAGATTTTTGGACGAAGGCCTTATTACAGATGCCGCCGATATTTTCTCCTTAACGGAAGATGATATAGTGCTTTTGGAAAGATTCGGGGAGAAGTCGGCCGAAAACATCATCGGTGAAATAAAGAAAAAGAAAAAAGTCACCTTGCCGCGTTTTATTTACAGCCTTGGCATTCTTCACGTAGGTGAAGAAACCAGCCTTCTTCTGGCCGATAGATTCACAAAAGACTATAAAGGCAAAAAAGACATCGCGGGTCTATTGGATTTCTATAGTCATTTTTCGATAGATGAGCTCCAGAAAATACCGGATATCGGTCCAAAAGTTTCGGAAAGTATTCACAGCTGGTTTAGAGATTCGCAGAATCAGAAACTGCTTAAAAGACTGAAAGAAGCTGGCGTCGAATTGGAATCGTTTGTAGTTAAGAGGGGTGTAGGCTTGCTCCAAGGGCTTACTTTTGTCGTGACAGGGAGCCTGGAGAGTATCACCAGAGACGAAACGAAACGTAGGATCAGAGACGCAGGAGGCAACGTAGCTGAATCCGTCAGCCGAAAAACCGACTATGTTATTGTAGGGGCTGACCCCGGCTCCAAGTTTAATAAAGCCCAGGAATTGGGAGTTAAAACTTTAAACGAAAAGGAGTTCTTAAAGTTATTAGGTTGATTTAGGTTAGTGAGGAATATTTCTTTTTATTCGAAACCCACGGAGTAGTTAGGTAAGTGAGCGAGAATTATCTTTTCTAAAGCCTCCGCAGTTGCGAAGCATGGCCCGTTCGTAGCTACGAACGGTTCGCAACGAGGACTAATCCGCCAGCTGGCGGAGAGTCGCCGGACGAGCGCAGCGGGCTTAGATGAAGATAATTCTAGCGAATATATGTTGCGGGTGCGGGAATTGAACCCGCTCCTAAAGCTTATGAGGCTTTCGAGGTACCGTTCCTCCAACCCGCTATAGTATTGCCCATATTAGGTCTTAAAACGTGATTTGTCAAAGCTAATTTAAACCATTATCATTGAAGTCATGGATATAAAAATAGATTCAGAAAAAGAGCAAAAGAGCATCACGTCTTTACTAGAGAGTAGGAGCGACGTTGAAGCTGACCGAATGAAGCGTTTTTTGAAAATGCCAGATCTCTCTAGGACACCTGGCAGTCCAATCTATGAGTTGGCCGAGCGAATCATTAATCTACCAGATTTTAAGAGCTTCGACGTTGTCCAAGTTCCGGAAATCGTGCCGGCGGCACAGAGCTTTGATTTGTTTAATTTTCCGGCTGACCATCCAGCGAGGAGCACTTCAGATACTTATTACGTGGATAAAGAATATATATTACGCCCTCACACTACAATATCCTGGTACTACTATCTAATTTCTGAACATGCTAAGGAAAAAGTACGGCAAAACGTACCGCTTGGGGTACTGACATACGGTAAGGTATACCGCAAGGATGAAATTGACCGGCATCACATGAATGTGTTTCATCAGATGGATGGTTATTATCTTATCCCTAAAGACCAAAAGACCATCACGGTTGACGACCTAAAAAATATTTTACTGAAGATTGCTCAAGCGGTGTTTGGTGGGGACGTTAAATATCGCTTCAACGAAGATACTTTTCCTTATACGCACCCAAGTATTGAAATGGAGGTAGATAAGAATGGCAGTTGGGTTGAAGTTCTTGGCAGCGGGGTAGTAAAAGGGAGTGTTTTAGAAAAGCTAGGTGTGGATTCCTCAAACTACACTGGCTGGGCATTTGGCTTCGGGTTGGAGAGACTAGCTATCGTTAGTATGGAATTGCCGGATATCAGATTACTGTGGTCCGAAGACGAGCGCGTCAAAAAACAACTTAAGCTTGGGAATATTTATAAAGAAGTTTCAAAGTATCCGCCGATCACGCGAGACATCTCTTTCGTCGTAAGTAATGATTTTGTGCCTAATAATTATTTTGATCTTATTCGTGATATTGGTGGAAATATTGTGGAAGAAGTTGAGCAGATTGATAAGTATGAGGATCCAGAAAAATTTGGTTCAGATACATCCAGCTATACCTATCGTATCGTATATAGAAGCACAGATAGAACTCTTAAAAGCGAGGAAGTTGATGCCATTCAGGACGAAATTTACAGGCAAACAGCCTCTCAATTTAAGGCCCGATTAAGGTGATTTCTGTATAGTTTTTCGCTCTGATTCCGGCATTTTAACGGATGCCGAAGTGGATCGAGAAATAGAAAAAAACCGAAGATTCTTTAGTCTCTACCCTAGAAGCCGTTATTAGTTAATTAATCCCCATTAATACTGAGTTTTTTGGCTTTCTTTGCACTTGTTTTCAAGGGCTATTTGAGTTATAATTTAATGGCCTAAAACTTGGGCGTTTTATTTTATAATTATGGCTAAAGAAGACAAAAAACCAACCTCATATACGGCCGCAGACATTCAAGTTCTTGAGGGCTTAGACCCTGTCCGCAAGAGACCAGGTATGTACGTTGGAACGACTGATGTGGCTGGCTTGCACCATCTCGTTTGGGAAGTTGTTAATAACGCCATTGATGAAGCGACGGCTGGCTTTGCTGATGACATTGAAGTCAGGATCCTGAAAGACAATCTCTTGAGCGTTTTGGATAACGGCAGGGGTATACCGATTGAAGCTCATAAGCAGACCAAAAAATCTACTTTGGAAACTGTTATGACGGTTTTGCATGCCGGAGGAAAATTCGGAGGAGAAGCTTATAAAGTTTCTGGAGGTTTGCACGGCGTAGGCGTTTCAGTGGTTAATGCCTTGTCAGACTGGCTTAGGGTTGAAGTAACCCGTGATGGTAAACTTTATGCCCAAGAATATAAAAGAGGCGTCCCCCAGGGAAAAGTTAAAGAAGAGGGCAAGGGATACCGTACCGGCACCAAGGTAACTTTTTTGCCTGATAAAAGTATTTTCCCCAAGACCGAGTTTGAGAGAAAAAAGATTTTGGATTATCTCCGAGATCAAGCCTATCTTACTAAGGGAGTGCGTATTGTTCTTATAGATGAGCGCGACGAAGCTCTTTTCTATCACGCTTTTAAATTTGATGGAGGCATCAAGTCCTTCTTGGATTACTTGAATGATGGTGGAGATAAGCTAATCCAAAACGACATTTTCTATGTTGAAAAAGAATATGAAGGAGTTGGCGTGGAAGTAGCCTTCTCTTACAACGAAGGCATGGAGATTAAAGAGATGTCCTTCGCCAATAACATTTATACCACCGACGGCGGTATGCACTTAACCGGTTTCCGTACGGCTCTGACTAGAGTTCTAAACGACTATGGCAGGAAAGAAGGTTATATTAAAGAAAAAGAAGATAATCTGACGGGGGACGACGTGCGAGAGGGCCTGGCCGCTATAATATCAGTCAAAATCCGCGACCCGCAGTTTGAAGGCCAGACTAAAGCGAGGTTAGGTAATACGGAAGCCAGAAGCGCTGTAGAAACCGTAGTAGCCGATGCCCTGAAGTCATACTTAGAAACTCACCCTAATGATGCCCGTTCCATTGTCGGCAAATCTCTTTTGGCCGCTAAAGCACGCGCTGCCGCTAAAGCCGCCAAGGAAACTATTTTAAGGAAAGGTATTTTGGAGGGTTTGGCTTTACCTGGAAAACTTTCCGACTGCCAAACCAGAAAAGCCGAAGAAGGGGAGCTCTTCCTAGTTGAAGGGGATTCGGCCGGAGGCAGCGCCAAGCAAGGAAGAGACAGAAGGTTCCAAGCTATTCTGCCTTTAAGAGGCAAGATTTTGAATGTGGAAAAAGCGAGGGTCGATAAAATTTTGGCCAACAAAGAAATCAGGTCCCTGGTTATCGCTTTAGGTACAGCTATCGCCGAAGGGTTTGATCTTGCTAAAATTCGCTATCACAAGATTATAATTATGACCGATGCCGACGTTGATGGAGCTCACATCCGCACATTGCTGCTAAGTCTTTTCTATCGCCATTTCCCTAAAATCATAGAAGCGGGGTATCTCTATATAGCTACTCCTCCTCTCTACAGGTTATCCGCCGGTAAGACCGTGAAATATGCTTTTGATGATGTAGAGAAGGACGTAGTCCTCAAAGAATTCTCCGCCAAAGGCGGATCCCTGCCTACCGGACAGGCAGGCGCCTCGGGCGGAAAAGCAGCCAATGTTAATATCCAGCGTTACAAGGGTTTGGGAGAGATGAACCCGGGTCAACTCTGGGAAACTACTATGGATCCGGCTACCCGTCTTCTGAAACAAATCACGGTAGAAGATGCCCACGAAGCCGACAAACTCTTTGATATTTTGATGGGTTCGGAAGTGATGCCTAGGAAGCACTTCATCATGAGTAAGGGCCATCAAGTCGCCAACCTTGATTTATAGGCGATTTTTTACTATTCTACATAAATAATGTTTACCCGAATCAGGCTCTTTTTAGCCGAGTCCCAGGAGGAATTTAAACGTATCAACTGGCCCACCAGAAAAGAAGCCACTAAAATGGTTATAGTTGTGATTGCTATTTCCATTTTTGTGGCGGCCTTTTTGGGAGCTTTGGACTATATATTTATTACTATCCTGGAGAGAGTCTTGAAGATTTAATATGAAAGCCGTCAAAGAAGAAAAAACTGATTTAAGACGCTGGTACGCGGTTCACACGTACGCCGGTTACGAAGACGCCGTTTCTCGTTACTTAAAGCAAAGGGTTGAGTCATTGGCGATGAACGACAAAATTTTTAACATCATCGTTCCTAAAGAGAAGAGTATTAAGATTAAAGCTGGTAAGAGAACTACCACAGAAGAGAAAATCTATCCTGGTTATGTTTTAGTGGAAATGATTATGGAGCCCGATTCCTGGTACGTGGTTCGCAACACTCCTCGTGTTACTGGTTTCGTGGGATCTGACAGCACAAGCCCCACGCCTTTGTCTTATGAAGAGGTAGAATCTTTGAAGGCCAGGATGAGCGGAGATGAGCCTAAATTTAAAGTTGATTTCAGAATTGGTGAGATGGTTCGAATAACTGACGGGCCATTCAAGGATTATGATGGTAAGATTTCAGAAGTTGATGAGTCGAGAGGCAGAGTTAAGGTTTTAGTGCCGGTTTTCGGCCGGGATACTGCCGTGGAGCTGGACTCATTGCAAATCAAAAAAAATTAAATATAATAATAGTCCTATGGCAGCTAAGAAAGTAAAAACAATAATAAAGATCCAAATTGAGGCCACCAAAGCTAATCCAGCTCCTCCGATTGGTACAGCCCTAGGCCCCCAGGGTGTGAATATCCAGGAATTCTGCAGGCAGTTTAATGAAGCTACTAAAGAAATGGGTAACGACATCGTCCCGGCCGAGATTACCATCTTTGAGGACAGGTCTTTCACTTTTAAATTGAAGACTCCTCCAGCTTCGGATTTACTAAGAAAAGCCGCTGGGGTGGAGAAAGGCTCAGGCGTACCTAATAAAACTAAGGTAGGTAAAGTGAGTCGAGCTGATGTTAAGAAAATTGCTGAGCGTAAAATGGTTGATTTGAACGCCTACGACGCCGCAGCAGCCGAGAAGATTATCGCCGGTACCGCCCGCAGTATGGGCATTGATGTAAGTTAGGACTTACACAAACAGCGCATTTCGTTGTCGCACCGCGTAAAATCTCGCTCAATGTACTTATATCAGTACATTTCGTTCCATTTTACTCGTGCTCCTAGAACTGCATCTGTTTATGTAAGTCCTATTGTAGGAACGGGGATAGGAAGCCCCGTTTTTTGTTTCCGGAATAAAGTTTATAATTGTAATAATGTATAAAACTATTATAGGACTAGAAATACACGCGGAACTTAAGACGGAGTCTAAGATGTTTTGTTCCTGCAAGAACGATCCGGACGAAAAGATCCCCAATTTGAATATTTGCCCCATCTGCTTGGCTCATCCGGGTGTTTTGCCGACCATTAATAAGAAAGCAGTTGAAGCCGTCGTTAAAGTCGGTTTGGCTTTAGGAAGCAAGATAGGCAACCCTTCCAAGTTTGATAGGAAGAATTACTTCTACCCTGACTTGCCTAAAGGTTATCAGATTTCCCAATACGACGAACCACTGGTTGTAGGAGGCTCTTTAAACGGCGTTAAACTGACTAGGATTCATTTGGAAGAAGACACAGCCCGTTTGCTGCACGGGCAAGACGGCAAATCTTCTTATGTTGATTATAATAGAGCGGGCATTCCTTTAATGGAGCTTGTCACTGACCCGGATATTGAGTCGGCTGACGAAGCCTTTGCTTTCGCCAAAGAGTTACAGCTCATCCTGCGTTACTTGGGAGTTTCCGACGCCGATATGGAAAAAGGCCAAATGAGAGTTGAGCCTAACATTTCTGTTTCTAAAACCGATAAGCTAGGAGATAAAGTGGAACTTAAAAATATCAATTCCTTCAGCGCTGTCAAAAACGCCATTGCTTATGAAGTGACTAGGCAGGTCAAAGTTTTAGAGGCTGGCGAAAAAGTTAAACAAGAAACCAGAGGGTGGGACGATGTTAAGATGGAAACTTTTTCACAAAGAACCAAAGAGAACGCCCACGACTACAGATATATTCCCGAACCGGATCTGCCGCCTGTCACGATTCCGGCAGATGTCATACAGAATCTTCAGATTGAGATACCGGAATTGCCAGCCGAGAAAAGGAAGAGGTTTGTCTCCGAATATGGTTTGCCAGCACAAGACGTAGAAGTTTTAGTTTCAGATAGAAAATTTGCTAAATATTTTGAAGAAGCTATTTCTGAATTGGACATTTTGGTTGAAGATAAAAATCTGCCTAAAAAAGGAGATGAACATCTTAGGATGATGAAAATGACTGCAAATTATTTAATGGGTGATATTCAATATTTATTTGCCCAACCTAACGCTAAACGAGGACCGTTAGCGGATATGATTAAGCCAGGGAACTTTGCAGAATTTATAACAATAGTCTTTGAAGGGTCAACTTCTTCATCTGCAGCTAAAATAGTGCTTGCGGAAATGTTTAGTACTGGAGGTGACCCATCAGATATCATTGAAAAAAGGGGATTAACACAAATTCATGACGAGGGAACTCTACGGGAGACGATTGTTAGGATCATTGAAGCCAATTCCAAGGCTGTAGAGGACTATAGAAAAGGCAAAGAGGTTTCTCTTCAGTTCTTAATAGGTAAAGCGATGAGTGAGCTTAAGGGGAGAGGAAATCCCGAACTTTTGAAAAAGATGCTCCTGGAGCATCTAACCAAATAGTATTTTTATCTCTCTTGAACCAGGTCATTTGCCGCTTGGCATAATGATTTATCTGGCTTGTTAGTTCTTCCACCATCTCGTTTTTACTAATCCGGCCCTCCAGATATCTATTAACATATCTGTACTCCAAACCGAAACTTTCCAGTCTTTTGGAATTCACTCCATTCTTTTTTAAATTTCTAACTTCTCTGACCATTCCGGCCTTAATCATTTTCAGAAGCCGATTTCTTATTTTCTCTTTAAGTAGTTTAGTTTTAGGCCTTAATCCTATTTTAAGTATCTCGTATGGCGACGCATTTAAATCAAAGAGTTGGAAGTAGGGGACAGGAGAGCCCGTAGTTTTTATTATTTCCAAGGCTCTCACCAGTCTTAGCTTATTGAATCTATCAATATTTTTAGCTCTATTCGGATCCAGTTTCTGCAATGTCTTAAATAATTTCTCGGCGCTCTGCAAATGGAGTTTGGCTCTCAGCTTCGTATCAGCTTTAACCTCTGGTATCGGCCAGTTATAAAGAACAGTATCAACGTAAAGCCCAGTGCCGCCGCAGATAATCGGTACTTTACGCTTTTTGATAATTTTATTGATGGCTTTCGCAGCCAATGCTTTGTATTTAGATACGGTGAATCCGCCAGCCGGCGGAGCTTTCGGAGAAGAAACATCTAGCAGATAATGAGGCACGCCTTTCATCTCGCTTATTGTGATCTTGCCGCTGCCGATATTTAAACCCTTATATACCTGCCTGGAGTCAGCCGAGATCACTTCACCATTAAAACGCCTGGCTAATTCCACAGCCAGATCGCTTTTGCCGCTGGAGGTCGGCCCTACCACGGCTATTACTTTAAACTTCTCCATGGATGATTAAGAAGAGAGCTTATCTGATTGCTTGCGGATAGTTTCAATGAGGCTCTCTGGCGTAACTTGCCCTCCAGTGCCCCCTCCTCGTACTCGTATACTCATTGTGCCAGCTTTTACTTCTTCATCACCCACAACCGCTATATAGGGAATTCTTTGCATTTCAGCCTGGCGGATTCTCTTGCCCAAAGTTTCATCGCTTGGCGCCACTTCGCTTCGGAGTCCTGCCTCCATTAGTTTCTTATTAATACTTTCAGCGTACTCCGAATGTTTATCGCTTACCGCTAAGATCTTTACTTGTATTGGCGCGAGCCAGACCGGGAGGTTGCCAGAGGTCTTTTCTATAAGGAAAGCGAAGAACCTATCAAATGATCCGAATATCGCCCGGTGAACAATAATGACAGACTTTTCTTTACCATCTTTACTAATGTAGTTCAGATTAAATTTACCAGCAGAGTAGTAATCAACTTGTATTGTAGCGATGCTTTCCTCTTTGCCGTAAATATCTTTTATTTGGATATCAATTTTCGGTCCGTAGAAAGTCGCCTCTCCGGGAGCTTCCACGAATTTGTGGCCGGTCTCCTTCAGCGCCTTTCTCAAAACAGCCGAACCCTTTTCCCACATGGCCTTGTTTTTTACGTCACCATACTTTTCTTTATTGTTCTTAAAGTCTGGGAGTGACAATCTGTACCAATAGTCGCTAATGCCCATATCTTCATAAACTTTCTTGTGCAGCTTCAAAACTCCGACTATCTCGCTCTCCAATCTTTCTTCATCGGTATAAATATGCGCGTCATTTTGCGTAAACCCCCTGACTCTTACAAGCCCGCTTAAAGTGCCGCTTCTTTCGTAGCGATATACCGTTCCGAATTCGGCAATACGCAAAGGCAGTTCACGATAACTTCTTTTGGAATATTTATAGATGCTGTGGTGGTGGGGACAATTCATCGGCCTCAAATAATATTTAGTGCCGTCAATCTCAAGCGGAGCATACATATCGTTCTTATAGTGAGCTAAGTGTCCGGAGGTCTTATAGAGATCTTCTTTGGCTAGATGTGGAGTTAAGACGTGCTTGTAGCCGGATCGTCTCTCCAGCTCATATATATAGTCTTCCAGAACCTTCCTGGTCGTGAAGGCGTTGGGCAGCCAAAGAGGGAGGCCTCGCCCAATGCCTTCGTCAACCATAAACAGCTGCAATTTATCGGCTAGGTTTCTGTGGTCGCTTGCTTCAGCTAAGCGGAGCATCTCCTGGTAATCTTTAAGTTCCTGCTCTTGATGAAAGGCTATGCCGTAGATTCTCTGCAGCTGGGGATTTTTTTCGTCTCCTCTCCAATAAGCTCCGGCAACCTTAGTAAGCCTGAAAGCATCAGCGTTTATTTCCGAGGTACTTTTGACATGCCCTCCTTTGCAAAGGTCGGAGAAATAAACTTTGCCGGTTCTTTTATCAATCGTGTCATAGACGGTGAGTGGTTGTTTTTTTCCGCCAGCTGGCGGATTAACAAATTCTTTTATTAGGTCCAGCTTAAAAGGCTGTTTAGAAAAAGCCTTCTTGGCGGCTACGGGAGTAACTTTTTTACCGGTAAAAGTCAGATTCATTCTGACGAGCCGTCTCATCTCTTTCTCTAGGTCTTTTAAGTCTTCGGGGGCGAGGTTTTTAGGAAGCTGGAAATCGTAATAGAAGCCATTGTCTATAGTCGGGCCGATACCAAATTTGGCGGCAGGAAACTTTTCCAAAACCACCGCCGCTAAAATATGGGCAAGGGAATGTCTTTGGGCGTCTAAAGAATTAGTTTTTTCGCTTCGTTGCATAGGATTTTAGGTTCTCCGTTCCTCCTGGAGATACGGCCGGTTATCGCAATGGCGTTGCCTTCTTTCCAAACTTCAAGATTCTTTTTAAGAATATCTTCAAAAATGAGAACTTCTATATTATCAGTCAGATCCTCTATTTTGGCAAAGCACATTGGTTTGCCGTCTTTGGTCACTTTATTGCTTAGAGAGACGATTACCCCGTAGGTTAAAATGGGTTTACCATCGTTAATTATTTTATAAGCCTCTTTGATGTGAGTAACTCTTTTGCCGTCTTTAGCCAGCTTATCAAAGAATTCCCGCAACGGATGCTCGGTCACATAAAGTCCTAAGAGTTCTTTCTCCCAGCCAAGGCGTTCTGCTTTTGAGACTGGGGGAACATCTGTCCGTAATTTTATCTGTATCGGGGTCATAGAACCAAAAAGGCCAGTCTGCGTTGAAACGCTTTGTTTTTTTATGCCGTTACCAGTTCGAAGGATGTCTTCGAGGCTGCTTAGCGCCGCGGCCCGCTCAATGCCGAAGGAGTCCATAGCCCCGCTTTTAATGAGAGCCTCCATAGATTTTTTATTCAGATCTCTGTCGTGTATTCTGGTCACGAAATCCGCCAAGCCCTCATATGGTCCGCCCCTCATTCTTTCGCTTACTATCACGTCAGTAATGTGAGAGCCGATATTTTTAATGGCTAAAAGTCCGAAGCGGATGTTTTGCCCTTCCGGCACGAAGCGAGTTACGCTTCTATTAACATCTGGCGGCAAGATTTTTACGCCTTTCTTTCTGGATTCATCAATAATTTCGGAGATTTTTTCTATGTCACCAGCTTCATTGTTGAGGAGGGAAGTAATAAACTCAATGGGATAATTGGCCTTGAGGTAGGCAGTCCGGTAGCTCGTCATAGCGTAGCAGACAGCGTGAGCTCTAGGGAATCCGTATCTGGCAAAAGGAGGGAATAGATCCCATATCTTTTCTGCGGTTTTTTCGTCTATGCCATTTTTCACCATGCCGCTCACTAGCCTTTCTTTTTGGGCATTAAGCAGAGTCTTAATTTTCTTGCCGATAGCCTTACGCAACGTGTCAGCTTCAGGCAGACTAAAACCTGCTAAATCCCTCGCGATTCTCATCATTTGCTCTTGATAAATACCGACGCCATAGGTCTTGTTCATAATAGGTTCAAGTCTTGGATGTAAGTATTCAACTTTTTCTTTTCCAAACTTGCGGAGAATGTAAGAGGGAATAAGTTCCATTGGCCCTGGCCTAAATAGCGCAACGAGGGCCACAAGGTCTTCTAGTTCAGTGGGCTTTAAGTCTTTCATATAACGCCTCATACCGGAAGATTCAAATTGGAAAACACCCGTCGTGTCGGCTGCCTGAAGGAGTTTGAAAGTTTTCTCGTCATCAAGCGGCAAGTTGGAGATGTCTATGTCGTCTCCTTTTATTTCTTTAACAAGCCGCAAGGTTTCCTCAATAATGGTTAAGTTTTTTAGTCCCAGCAAATCAATCTTAAGGAGCCCTAAGTCTTCAATGCTATGCATTTCAAATTGAGTGAGCAGTGCTTCGTCGTCCTGCGGCGAGCGTTGCAGGGGCATATACTCTATCAAAGGTTCGGGAGAGATAACTACTCCGCAGGCGTGAACGGAAGCGTGCCGGGCCACTCCTTCCAACTTTATTGCCATATCTATCAAGTGTTTAGCATCCGGGTTTGTTTCATATTTGTGCTTGAGGTCGGCCACGTTTTTCAGGTCATTAGGCAATCTATTTTCTTTATCGGTGGAAGCATGGAATGGAATCATCTTCGCGATTTCATCGCACAAAGCGTAAGGGTATCCCAAGGCGCGGCCCGCGTCCCGCAGGGCAGCCTTAGCGGCCATAGTTCCGAAAGTAATTATCTGTGCGACACGGTCCGCGCCGTATTTGTCTTTGATATAACCCAAAACTTCGTCTCTCCTGTAGTCGGCGAAATCTATATCAATATCTGGCATAGAGATTCTTTCCGGGTTCAAGAACCTTTCAAATAGTAAATTGTATTTCAGTGGGTCAACGTCAGTGATATTCAAAACATAAGAGACTAAACTGCCTGCCGCCGAACCACGGCCGGGCCCGACAGCAATGCCATGTTCTTTGGCCCAGTTCACGAAGTCCTGCACGATCAAGAAGTAGTCTGCAAAGCCCGTCTTTTCTATAACACCAAGCTCGTACTCCAGTCTTTCCGTTACCTCTGGAGTGATTTCTTTAAACCTATTTGGCAGTTTTTCTTCACAGAGTTTCCTAATGTAAGAGTTGGGTGTGTATCCTTCGGGAACGTTGTATCTAGGAAGAAGATTTTGCCCCAGATGGAAATTGAAATTACACTTCTCTGCAATCTTAACAGTGTTCTCCAATGCTTCGGGCAAGTTGGGGAAGTCTGTCGCCATTTCTTCGGGACTTTTCAGATAAGCCTCCGCTTCGTTGAAGGAGAACCTGTCTTCATCATCAACTCTGTTGTTAGTCTGTACAGCCAAAAGTACTTCGTGCACCGGCTTATCCTCTTTTAATAAATAGTGAGAGTCTTGCGTTGCGACTAGTGGAATATCTAATTTTTTTGAGAGAGCAATAAGCCCTTCGTGGATTTCTGGAGTGTGGGGTTGGATCTCCAAATAATAATCTTCGTGGAATATGTTTTTATAGTAAGAGGCTACTTCTTCAGCTTGAGCCATCTGTCCATTACGGAGCAGTTTCCCGACTTCTCCGGAGAAACAACCAGAAAGACAGACAAGTCCTTCGTGATATTTCTCCAAGATTTCTTTATCAATTCTCGGCTTATAATAAAAACCTTCCAGATGTGAAGCAGTTAGAAGCCTGCAAAGATTTTTATAGCCTACTTCATTCTTGACGAGGAGTATTAGGTGGTATCTGGCGTTATCAACTCTGGCCACCTTTGAAAGGCGGGAGTTTTGAGCGACATAAGTTTCCAAGCCAAGTATCGGCTTAATCCCAGACGCTTTTGCTTTCTTGTAGAACTCCACAGCCGCGTACATATTGCCGTGGTCGGTCACAGCCACAGAATCCATCCCAAGTTCTCTGACACGATTAACTAAGGCATCAACCTTGGAAAGTCCGTCCAAAAGAGAGTAGTGGGTGTGTGTATGGAGATGGGAAAATTTAGGCATAAGATTACCGACATTATAAGGCAATGTTTTCAAATTGAAAATCAAAAAGTTTCAGGTTTATACTTTAGTTATGTATGTAATAGGGATAGATGAGGTTGGGCGGGGGGCTTTGGCAGGGCCCGTGGTAGTGGCTGCTGTTGCCATACCTCGCGGAGCGAGATTTAAGAATCTTAAAGATTCAAAAAAACTTTCACCTAAAAAGAGAGAGGAATGGTTTGTCTATATCAAAAATGAGGGTATTGCCTATACGACAGCCAGAGTTTATCAGAAAAGGATTGATACTATTAATATTTCCGGTGCCGCCAACTTAGCCGCCAGGAAATCGTTTTCTAGGCTTTTGGAAAACTTAGCGCCAGAGAAGCAAAAAAATCTTAAGATATTTCTTGACGGCGGACTGCATCTTTCTAAGGAAAAAATCTTTTTGAATAAGTTTTACCCCCGGACCATCATTAAAGCCGACGAAAAGATAAATGCAGTGAAACTTGCCTCTATTGTCGCCAAGGTTACTAGAGACAGATATATGAGGCACCTTCACTTATCTTTTCCTAAATACGGGCTTCACCTTCACAAGGGGTATGGAACAAAATTACATCGTCGGGCTATCAAGAAATATGGCGTGTCCAATGTCCATCGCCGCAGTTTCAAGATAAAATGAATTGACTAATACCCCTAAATACTCAATACTGTATACAATATACTTTTAATACTTAACTAATATGGGTGGCGTACCGGTAAAACATCATACAAAATCTAAAGTAGGGAGGCGAAGAAGCCACTTGGCTAGATCGCCAGTTAAGCTGGCAGTATGCCCAAAATGCAAGGCTCCCATGCTTCCTCACCGCGCCTGCAAGCAGTGCGGCTATTACCCCTCCAAGTCTAATTCAAAAAAGTAAGGCATGGCTGCCCGTCAACTCGGTAGGGCTCTGGTACTCCAAACTTTATACGAGTGGGATTTTTATGAACGCTCGATGGATTTCGGAGAAGCGCTCATTAGGAACATGGAAGAGTTTGCCCCCGGTTTTAGCGAAAAAGATTTTGTGATGAAACTGGCCGAAGGAGTTAAGAATAAGATTGATGAGCTGGATGGAATTATCGCTAAGTCTGCTCCCGAATGGCCGGTTAACCAACTGCCAATAGTGGACCGCAATGTTTTACGCATAGGTTTATACGAACTTTTGTTTTCTAATAGAGAAGAAGTTCCCCCTAGAGTGGCTATTAACGAAGCCATTGAATTGGCTAAAAGCTACGGCGGCCAAAATTCAGGCAAGTTTATTAATGGAGTTCTAGGGACCATTTATAAAGAGTTGGGGGAACCAGACCAGAAAAAAGAAGTTGAAAATAAAGAGAGTAAAAAAAAGAAGCGTGATGAATCTGGAAACTCTGCAAAGTAACATAGGTAATGTTTTTAAAAGTGAGGATTTATTAAAGGAAGCCTTAACTCACCGTTCTTATGTTAACGAAAACGCCAACTGGCCTTTTCGCAACAATGAACGCTTGGAATTTCTGGGGGACGCAGTTCTGGAACTTTGTGTTACCGAGGATCTTTTTGAGAGATATGGAAATAGGGAAGAGGGCGATATGACTATTTATCGCGCCGCCTTGGTGAATTCTAAGATGCTTAGTCGTATTGCTAGAGAAATTGGACTGGATAAAGAGATGCTCGCCTCCAAGGGAGAAGTTAAAGAAATTGTTAATGGTGGCGGAGAAAATATTCTAGGCGACGGGTTAGAAGCTCTCATTGGTTCTATTTACCTGGACAGTGGACTTGTTAACGCCAGAAAATTTGTGAGGCGTTTTGTGATGGTTCATATTGAAGACGTTGTGAAAAACGGCGCCAAAGACGCTAAGAGCAAGATTCAGGAAATTACCCAGGAAAAATATAGCGTTACTCCTATTTATAAAGTTATTGAAGAATCCGGCCCTGCCCACCAAAAAATTTTTAAAGTAGGCCTTTACCTCGGGGAGGAGTTAAGGTCCGAAGGCAGAGGAAACTCCAAGCAGAACGCAGAGCTGGAGGCCGCTGAAAAACTCCTACGTGTCCTAGAGCCCTAAGCTATCCACACAATGAAACCGATGAAATTATTGATGACTTATAATATGATATAATTAACCTAAACAAGTATTGAAATGAAAATCACCAAAAAACACCTCCTTGTAACTTCACTTCTCTTAGGAACGGTACTCTCATTCTGGCTTTTTGCGGGGGGGGGCATAATCCGCTTCCAAGAAGCTAAAGCTGTCCCTGCAACAGTATGGGCATTAGTAATAGCAGGGGGAGGCCAAGGAGGTTCTGTTGGAGCTGGGGCTTCAGGAGGTGGTGGTGCTGGTGGGTATAGAGAAAACACTGCTCTTACTGTTACCGCTACAGCTTATACTGTAACGATAGGATTGGGTGGAGATGCTGCTCCTGGATCTACTGTTGTAGGAGAAAATGGTGAAAATTCTTCCCTAGGCGCTCTTCTTGTTTCAACTGGAGGAGGTGGAGGTGGTTCTACAAATGCCGCAGATAGTGGAGCTGCTGGAGGTTCTGGTGGAGGTTCTGCTGATGGAAGTTTTAGTGGAGGAGCTGGAACTTCGGGGCAAGGTAATACTGGAGGGACTTCTTCTGCCACTGCTG
>CAYHTW010000001.1:0-81227 GCA_964360065.1 uncultured Candidatus Saccharibacteria bacterium | reverse complement strand
GGTGGTGGAGGTGCCAGTGCTGTTGGAGTTAATGGAAGCGGAGATAATGGCGGCGCAGGCGGCGCAGGGACAGCTTCTTCAATTAGTGGAAGTTCTGTCACTCGTGGTGGGGGAGGTGGAGGAGGCAAAGCAGGAGCTGGAACGACTGGCGCAGGTGGCGCGGGAGGTGGTGGTGCTGCGGGTGCCGGAGTTAACGGTACTGCGGGTACAGCAAACACTGGGGGTGGTGGAGGTGGTTCAAGTAGTAATGATGGAGGCAATGGTGGTTCGGGTGTAGTTACCGTGGCTTATAAAACAGATGGAAGCAACGGTGTTTCTACTTCTTCAACTGGAGGAACGATTACAACCTCAGGCGCATACACTATTCATACTTTTAACTCTTCAGGAACATTTACTGTCGTAACAATCCCTGATACATACCGAGGATTCTTCGCCTTCTTTTAGGGGGTATAATAAGCTACTTATATAACTTCCCAGTATACTAAAGTACTGATCAGTATTATGGTATACCTCGTTGCCCTCGTGTTTCAACAAGTTAAATTAATTAGTAAAGTTTCACTTTATAAGATTGTTATTTCAAATAACACATCCTACTTATACCAAAATTCATTTATGCGCTGATATACTCAAGTATATCACTGCAAAGAAAAAGTTTGTTGCTTCCCCTTAACCAGTGATATAGTTAACTATATCACTGGAATATGTCCACCACTTGTAAGAAACATTTTAGTAAGGAATTCAAAGAAAATATCTGGACGAGTTTTTTGCGGGCGATAGAAAAAGTAAAAGATTACAAAGAATTTGAGAATCTTCTAAACAAGTATCTAACTCCCCAAGAAAAAATTATGTTGGAAAAAAGACTGGGCATTTTTTATTTATTAGAAAAAGGATCAAGTTATAGAGAAATAAGTCGGGAGCTTTACGTAACTTTAAAAACCATAAGTTTTGTCAGAAGGGGATTCAAAAAGCCCTCCAAAAGAATCATAAAAAGAAAAAAAGAGAAACCTAAGCCGTTATTTTCAAGAAAGTACAAGGGTGCGCGAAGTATTATTTAATTAACACTGATATACTTAAGTATATCAGTGCAGAGTGGTCCATTAATATACTATTTTCTTAGCCCGAATCTATATTTATAGTCAGTTATTTTTTATGGAGACAATTTTCTATTAAAAGATGGATTCTCGTGTTAATATAGGCTCATACTTACATAAATTATATGCTCTTAAAGAGGCTTGAAGTTCAGGGATTTAAATCGTTTGCCGACAAGATAAATATAGAACTGGAACAGGGTATAACTGCCGTAGTTGGTCCTAACGGTTCCGGTAAGTCAAACATTGCGGATGCTATCCGATGGCTTTTAGGTGAAAGGGAGGCAAGAAACTTGAGAGGAGCTAAGTCCGAAGATCTGATTTTTGCGGGCACGAAAGATAGGCCTAGGCTTGGCCTAGCGCAAGCCACGCTTTATTTTGACAACTCCTCGGGCTTTTTCCCCGTTGATTATAAAGAAATTTCTATTTCGCGAAAAGTTTCACGCGATGGAAAGTCGCAAATTTTCCTTAATAAGTCTGAAGTAAGACTTAAAGATATTATTGATTTCTTTGCGAGATCCAGAATGGGCGCCAGAGGTTTAACTATCGTAAGCCAGGGGGAGAGTGATGTATTTATTAACTCCACTCCGATGGAGCGCAGAGAAATGATAGAAGAAATTCTCGGTCTTAAGGAGTATCAGCTTAAAAAGTCAGAAGCCTTACGGAGACTAAAAAACGCTCTTATTAATTTAGATAAAGCCAAGGCCTTGATAGAGGAACTTGTGCCGCTTATGCGGGTACTGAAGAAACAAGTTGCCAAATACGAGGGCAGAGCTGGTATAGCGAGTGAGCTTCGTGAACTGGAAAATAATTTCTATGGCGGCAAGCTACATGCCCTAAAATCTTCGTTTGCAAAGATTGAGCCCTCTATCAAATCTTTAGAAGAGAAGATTAAAGTAGCAGAAAAAGATGTCAAGCATCTTGAACAAGGCCTTGAAGAAATTAAATCTTCCGAACCGGAAACTAATAAGAGCATCTCGGAAGTCCAAGATAAAAGGAAAAAACTTTTGGATAAAAAGTTTGCTATCCAGAAGGCCCTGAGCAGAATTGAGGCTAAGCTGGAGTTTGCCACTACTCCGAAAAGTATTGAGGAAGCGAGGCTCATTGGAGCTTTAAACGATATTAAAAGTATTTCAACCGAGTACTCCATTAAAGAAACCGTAGTGGAACTGAAGCAGGCTTTATCTCAAATAGTGTCTTTGGTAGAAAACCTTTTTGGTAGCAAAGGCCATATTTCTGCCGACACGGAAAAAGAAAGGAGCCGTGTTTTAGTGGAATTGGAAGTGGTGGACGAAGAGATAAAACAGTTGGAATCGGCCGAGAGAGAAATAGCCCAGAGTATGAAAGGTTTTAACGAGAATTTCAGAAAGGCATTTATGGAATTTGAAGCGGCGAGATCCAGTCTTGTTAAACTTCAGGAGGAAAAAAACAAAGTTAATTTTGAAAAAGAGAGGATTGACATCCGCGTTAAGGATTTGGGAGAGCAGATTCGGGAGGCAGGCCGTGATATTAAAGAGTTTGAGACTTGGGCGGGGGAGGAGGTCAAGAGTGAAGAGGAAACCTCTAGGAAGATGTTTCGTCTCCGCGGAGAGCTCGCTGCCATAGGAGACATAGACCAGAATATAGTTAAGGAATACAAAGAGACCGAAACCAGAAACATCTTTTTAACAACCCAGGTAGCCGACTTGGAAAAAGCTATTGCCGATTTGCATAATCTTATCCAAGATTTAGATTACAAAATACAGCATGAATTTATCACAGCAATCGGCAAAATCAACGGGGAGTTGAGCAGATATATGGATCTTCTCTTCGGTGGTGGTAAAGCCAAGTTAATAGTTGAGGAAAAGAAAACTAAATCCAGTGTTGAGGAAATAGAAAATGTCCAAACAACTAATCCCAAAACAGAGGGAGAAGAGTCCGTTGCCGCGCCTGTTCCCGAAGGAGTTTATATTGACGTGTCACTGCCAAGGAAACGAATCAAAGGTTTGGAAGTTCTCTCTGGTGGAGAAAGAGCTCTTGTGTCGGTAGCGGCGCTATTTGCTCTAATATCGGTTTCACCTCCGCCATTTCTTGTTCTGGACGAGGTGGATGCCCCGCTTGATGAAAAAAACGCCAGACGCTTCGGCGAACTCTTAAAAGAATTCGCCAAGAAGACTCAATTTATTATTGTGACTCACAATCGGGCCACCATGGAGGTGGCTAACGTCCTTTATGGCGTCACTATGTCTGCCGACGGAACTTCCAAGGTTCTTTCCGTAAAGCTGAGTTGACATTTCGCCAATTTCATTGTAATCTAGGCTCACACTTTAGTCGTTAGTCGGCGATCTGAAGCAATTATCCATAATTCAAGGATTTTGCTTTGGATGCCACAAGCGTCAAAAGCAGTCCTTTAACAATATTTTATGAAACGGATTTATATCTTGTTTCTAGCGATTACCCTCCTGTTGATTCCTACTGTGAGTGCCGAAGCACAACGAGAGAACCAGGCTATGAAAGGTTATGTGGAGGTGATAGACGGTTGTAAGATTATACGCAGCGGATGCTTGAACGTTCGTTCAGGTCCCGGCATCAGTTATTCGAGGGTTCAAGTCCTCAGGATAGGAGCCGTGGTTTATGTGGATAAGTCAGTTACCGATGATACCGGCCGAGTCTGGTATCGGGTTGTGCCTGATGCGTCTATTCCTTATCCAGAGCGTGTTACTACCGAATGGTACACAGCTG
Organism: uncultured Candidatus Saccharibacteria bacterium; assembly: GCA_964360065.1. Classification (GTDB taxonomy): domain Bacteria; phylum Patescibacteriota; class Minisyncoccia; order UBA6257; family Colwellbacteraceae; genus 2-12-FULL-43-11. Next base: position 77,418 of record CAYHTW010000001.1, on the reverse strand, counting down.
CAGAGTTCGTTGTACCGGTCACCGTTCCACCGAATCCCGCCAAAGATCCTAGCAAGAAAATTGTTGTAGATATCTCGGATCAAACATTAACTGCTTATCAAGGCGACAAAATCTTTATGAAAGTGAATGTCTCAACGGGCATAACTGGTACACCCACACCTCTTGGAAAGTTTAATGTACTTTCCAAGACTCCTTCGCGTTACATGCAAGGGCCTCTACCAGGAATGACCGATGTCTATGATCTTCCGGGAGTTCCATGGGTCATGTATTTCACTATTGGAGGCGCGGCCCTTCACGGAACTTATTGGCACAACGAGTTTGGAAAGAAGCACTCTCACGGGTGCGTCAACCTGACCGTTGAAGATTCTTATAAGCTCTATGGTTGGGCTGCAGTTGGTACGAGGGTAATCGTTCAGCCGTAAGGCTAAAAAGGGGCGCGGAATTGACTCCGCGCCTTTTATATACTATGATTTTTTGAAATTATGTTAGCTATTAAGTTAAAAAGTGTAGGCAAGAAACACCAGCGTTCTTTTCGCGTGGTTGTGCAGGAAAAGAAATCAAAACTTAAGGGAGAGTTTATGGAAGATTTGGGATGGTATAACGCCCATGACAATAAGTTTGATGTAAAAAGCGAGCGCGTGTTATATTGGTTAGGAGTCGGAGCTCAGCCGACTAAAACTGTCTCTGATGTAATCAGAAAAGCCAAGATAGAAATGAAAAGGTCGAAGTAAATTTAGTTTTAAAAACGAAAAATAAGATGTCAGAATTCAGCGATCAGAACTTTCTTGAATTCCTAGTTAAGTCCGTTGTGGATCACCCAGATGAGGTTAAGATAGAGAGAAGAGTTGATGAGATGGGGGTTTTACTTCTTTTGAAGGTTAATTCCCAAGATATGGGCCAGATAATCGGGCGCGACGGCAACACCGCCAAAGCTATCCGAGCCCTGCTTCGGATAGTAGGCATTAAGAACAATGCCCGCGTGAATCTTAAGATAGAGGAGCCAGAGGGTTCCGAGAGACAAAGTAAACCGGTGGCTACTGCCGTTGATAAGGTTATAGGCGACATTAAGGACATGTAATTCAAAGGACCTACGCAAACGACGCATTTCGTTGTCGCACCACGCAAAATCTCACTCAATGTACTTATATCAGTACATTTCGTTCCATTTTACTCGTGCTCCTAGAACTGCATCCGTTTGCGTAAGTCCTACTTAGTAGCAAACAAAATCCCCAAAAGTTTTGGGGTTTTGTTATAGTATGATTAAGTCAATGAAAAGATTTGAAATTATTACTGTTTTCCCAGATGCCCTTAAAGGCTATTTTGGAGGTTCCATTATCAGCCGAGCCGTTAAGCGAGGCTTAATTCAAATTGGCGTAACTAATATTCGCGATTATACCAAAAACAAACATCGTAAAGTTGATGACAGAGTTTATGGCGGGGGACCAGGTATGGTCCTGCACGCCGAGCCTATTTTAAAAGCCGTTGAGAACAGCCGGAAGAAATTAAAGAAGGGTAAAACCAAGCTAATTCTTTTTTCTGCCACTGGCAAAGAGTTTACGGAAGCCTTGGCTACCAGATATGCCAAGCATTACGATAACTTCATTTTTATCTGTGGCCGTTACGAAGGAGTGGACGAGAGAGTAAAAAAGATTTTGCATCCCGAAGAGATTTCCATTGGCCCTTACGTTTTAAGCGGAGGAGAACTCCCGGCCATGGTTGTGACCGATGCGATTGCGAGGAAAGTTTTCGGTGTTTTGGGTAAAGAGGAATCGCTGGAAGAAAACCGCCTAGGTGTGGGCGTGCCAGTATACACGAGACCAGAAGTCCTTAAATACAAGGGCAAGAAATATAAAGTCCCTAAAGAACTCACGAGCGGCAACCACAAACACATAGAGGTTTGGAGACTTGAACATAAAAAGGTTTAGTTATATAGTAAATCCTAAGCGGAACCTCTAGTTTAGTTCGCCTCAACGAACTATTGCTAAGGTTGCCCGCTCTTTGATTTATGGAAGAAACCCCAAACAACACTACAGCGGAAGAAACACTTCTTGCCGTTACAGGCCCAACCCTCCAAGAGGAGGCTGTTTTAAAGACTATGATGGAGGCTGGTATTTTTTACGGCCTGGGACGCTCTAAGACCAATCCTAAAGTTAAGCCGTATCTTGCCACCACCAAGTCAGGCGTGGAGATTATAGATCTTTTAGAAACTTTAAAGTCATTAAATGAAGCCGCTGCCGTTTTGAAAGATAAAGTAGCTCACGGCGCCTTGCCATTAATCGTCGGGACTACTCCCGCAGTGAAAGCTATCGTCAAAGAAATGGCGCATCGTCTTAATCTGCCCTACACTACCGAGCGCTGGTTGGGCGGTACTTTGACTAACTTCAAGACGATTTTAGGAAGAGTCAACTATATGAAGAAGTTGGAGGGAGACAGATTGACTGGCAAGTTGGAGAAATACACAAAAAAGGAAAGGCTTAACATAGAGAGGGAAATGACTAAGCTCAACAAGCTTTTTTCTGGGCTTGAACTTATGGAAAAGCTTCCTGGTGTTGCCGTCGTCTTCGATTTAAAAAACCACGAAGTAGTAGCTGCCGAAACAAAGAGAATGAAAATTCCAACGATAGCCATCTCCAACACCAACGGTGACCCAGACATCGTTGATTACCCGATAATTTCCAATGACAAAAACCCGGCGAGCATCAGGTTCATTGCCGAATACTTAAGTAAAGCTATAGAAGAGGGCAAAGAAGAAGCTTTTAAGATTGCTAAGGCGAATGAAGTTAAGGCGGCCGAAATAAAAACTGAAACTAAATAAGCAGCATGGTACAAGCTAGCGATGTACAAAAGTTAAGAGGAGAAACCGGCGCCGGAATCATGGAGTGTAAAAAAGCTCTTTCCGAAGCCGATGGTGATTTCATTAAAGCTAAGGAAATAATTCGCAGAATGGGATTGGCTAAAGCCGATACTAAGAGTAAGAGAGTTGCGGGAGCCGGCCGAATAGAGTCTTATGTCCACAATGACCGTGTAGGAGTGCTTCTAGAGATCCATTCCGAGACAGACTTCGTTGCCCATTCAGAAGCATTTATAGAATTAGCTCACAATATTGCTATGCAGATTGCAGCCATGGATCCGGAGAGCGTTGAGGTGCTCCTCACTCAAGAGTTCATTAAAGACTCAAAAACAACTATCTCAGATCTAATCAAGGGAGGTATCGCGAAATTCGGGGAGAACATTCAAGTAATAAGATTCACTAGGTACGAGATCTAATCATGTACGACTTATTCATTCAAACGGCCCTTATCACATCCTTGGGAGTTATAGTTTACCTCGTGGCCTCCGCCGCTCCGAAAATCCAGGATTCAGACGAGACTTTAGCGGTAACCAAATTTAAAGCCCGCTTCGGGGAAATAATCCCATTAGACCAGCTGGATACTTGGCTGAATGCCGCTAAGGATAAATGGTTCCGCAGGTTGAGGGTTATCGTGATGAGAATCGATAACTTTATCAGCAAGCGGTTGAATAATAACGGAGACAAGATATAATAGTTCGTGATCGTTAAAAGAGGTTAGACTAGCGCGCAGGTGGCAGAGCGGTCAATTGCACCAGACTGTAAATCTGGCGCCCTACGGGCTACGGAGGTTCAAATCCTCCCCTGCGCACATCAGTGTGAGAGGCTCGCCAGAGTAGCTCAATGGCAGAGCAACTGTTTTGTAAACAGTAGGTTGGGGGTTCGATTCCTCTCTCTGGCTCCAGTAAAGTCGGCTTACCAAGCCCAGGTAGCTCAGTGGTAGAGCAACTCCATGGTAAGGAGTAGGTCGGAAGTTCGATTCTTCTTCTGGGCTCACGGATTTATTCGTAACAAAACAATGGCACAATCAAAAGTTTCAGACAATTTAATAAGGTTGAAGTGTTTCTCCTGCAGCAGGATGAATTACTATACGAGGAAAAATAAGAAGCAAGTGGAGCGCAAGCTTGAATACAAGAAGTTTTGTGCCTGGTGCAGAAAGCGCACCGTTCACAAGGAGTCCAAGCTCAGGTAGTTGACTAATAGGAGTAATACCTTTAACATTCAACCTAATCATCCGCAGACAGCAGGCGCCAATAAGTCCTGCCGAGGATAATTCCATAAAGGATTTATTTGAACTGCGGAACAAAACCGCAGTTTTTCTTTCTAAAAATATAAAACAATGGCAAAAACAAAAGCACAAAAAAATCAGGTAATAGAAAAGGGGGGCAAATCTCTTAAGGAAAGTTCCAATCTTATCTTTGCCGACTTCGGTGGCACCACCGCCCAGGAAATAAGGTCTTTAAGGATTTCTTTAAGGGAAGCAGGCTCTAGGTTTGAAGTCATCAAAAAGAGACTTTTGAACATCATTCTCAAGAACAAGGGATTGGATATGGATACCAAATCTTTTGATGGACAGGTTGGCACCGTTTTTGTTACCGGAGAAATTTCGGATGTTGCGGGCCGTGTCTTCCGCTTTTCCAATGGCAAAGAAAAATTTAAGATTTTGGGAGGAGTGGATCTAGAGAAGGGTGAAAAACTGGAAGCCGATTACGTTACGCGCATTGGACAGTTGCCATCCAGAGACGTCCTTATTGGACAAGTTATGGGAGGCATGGTTGCGCCGTTACGGGCTTTCATGTGGATTTTGAAAGAAAGGTCGAAGTTATTAGGTGAACAAAAGTAAATTCGCCCTCCTAAGTCCGCCTAAGGCGAATTCGGGAGTGTAAAAAAATATGAAAGACGAATTAATTTCACAGATAGAAAAAATGACTGTTATTGAACTCGCCGACCTCGTGAAAGCGATGGAAGAAAAGTTCGGCATCAGCGCAGCCGCCCCTATGGCCGCAGGCGGAGGAGCCGTTGGAGTCACCGAGGAAGTTAAAGACACATTTAACGTTGTCTTGAAGGTTGCTGGAGAACAGAAGATTAATGTTATTAAGGCCGTCCGAGAAGCTACTGGTTTAGGTTTGGCCGAATCCAAGGCTTTAGTAGAGTCAGCTCCTAAGAATATTAAGGAAGGACTTAAGAAGCCGGAAGCCGAGGAACTTAAAGCTAAACTTGAGGCTGTTGGCGCTACCGTCGAACTTCAATAAATTAAAGCAACAAAGAGGCGTCCGTTGAAAAGGGCGCCTTTTTGTTTTATGTTTTATTTTAAGGTAAGTTCGCGCGATTAGCTCAGTGGTAGAGCGTCCCGTTCACATCGGGAAGGTCGCAAGTTCAATTCTTGCATCGCGCACAAATTTTCTTCTAAGGAGATGTCACAGATACAGGTTCTGGAGCTTGTTTATTTACTAGGATTGTAGCTGTGAATAACTTTTGCCGCTAACCCTAATAAATCCCATTAAATCTATGTAATTAACCCCACCGCTTGGCGGTGTTTGTGTTTGTGGATAAGTGGTATACACTTAAGTGGAAGTGGGGAATTGTGGATAAGTATGTGGATAACTACCCACTTCTGTGGATAACTCCCGATTTTGTACAAGCAAAAGCGAGTTTCTACGACAAAATCGAGGACCGAGCACTCAAATTTATAAAAATATCACTAATGATGAAAAACCTTAAAAACAACCCGCCATATAAAGTCTGTAACCATCAAGCTGAACTTGAGTGCTCGGTGCTCAATCTTATAGTTGCTCGCGCAACTCGCAAATAAAATTAAGCATGTTTATTGGAGAATTTAGACATAATTTAGATGATAAAGGCAGGATTGCCATCCCGGCCAAATTCAGAGCTAAGCTATCTGGTGGAGCCATTATTACGAGGGGACTGGATCACTGTCTTTTTGTTTTCGCTCCTCAAGACTGGGAAACGCTGGCTCAAAAACTCATCGCTCTTCCTTTAGCTCAAGCTAATTCGCGTGCCTTTTCACGCTTAATGCTTTCCGGCGCCTCCGACGTGGAAGTTGATTCACAGGGAAGAATTTTAGTTCCTGACTATTTAAGAAAGTATGCCGGTCTCTGTAAAGAAGCGGTTGTGGCCGGACTTTATAACCGTATGGAAATTTGGGACATGAATGCTTGGAGTGAGTATAAAGAGAAGACAGAAAGTCAGTCAGACGAGATAGCCGAAAAGCTCGGAGAGTTGGGTATCTGATATGGCGCACACGCCCGTTCTTTTAAATAAGGTTTTAGAAATACTTGCCCCCGCCACGGGACAGTTCATCATAGACGGTACGATGGACGGAGGAGGCCACGCCGCTCTAATCATCAAAAGAATTACACCCCATGGAACTTTTCTTGGAGTAGACCTTGATAGAGAGATGATAGCGGAGGCTAAGAAGAAGTTTAGGAGTGATAAAGGCGTAGATATTAATCTCGTGGAAAGTAACTACGCCAATATTCCGGCAATTCTCAAGAATAAAAAACTTGGGAAGGCAGACGGCTTGCTCCTGGACCTGGGGTTTTCTTCTAATCAGTTGGAATCGGGCAGGGGATTCAGCTTCAGAAAAGACGAACCCCTCCTCATGGCTTATGACAGAGATGGCCAGACAGCAGCCGAAGTCGTTAACGGCTTAAGCGAAAAAGAGCTTGCCGATATCTTTTATACATATGGGGAAGAAAGACGCTCCCGTCAAATTGCCAAACGTATTGTGGAGGCCCGCAAGAAAAAAAGAATTATGACGACAGGCGAGTTGGCAGAAGTCGTGAGGGGCACGGTAGGTAAATCTTACGAAGGGGGACGAATTGATCCTTCAACCCGGGTCTTCCAGGCTCTCAGGATATATGTGAATAGAGAACTGGAGAACTTGTCGCAAGTCCTCGCCGAGCTCAAAGACATTTTGCGTTCTGGTGGGATAGCGGCAATTATTTCCTTCCATTCATTGGAAGACAGGCTGGTGAAGCAGGCCTTCAAGCAAATGGAGCGTGATGGAGTGGCGGAAATTCTCACCAAGAAACCAATTACTGCCGACCTTGAGGAGCAAAGAGATAATCCGAGGAGTCGATCGGCGAAACTGCGGGCGATAGTAATGAAATAAAACAAATGACACTTATACAACCAAACAAGAACAGCGGATTTATAAAAATAATGTTCTCATTAGGCGGACTTTTTATTCTCGTAGCGGTGTTTTACATATATACTTATTCGGAGATAGTGAGTGTGAGGCACGACATCGCTAAATATGAATCTGATTTGGAAACAATCATGGTGCAAAACGCAGGGTTGAAAAATCAACTTTACACCATGACAGATTCCTCCAGACTGGAAGCTTTGGCTGTTGAACAAAGCATGATCTACGAGAAAAATCCGCAATGGCAGTTCGCGTCACAGTACTAATAGCTTTCTTTGGACTCCTTTACTCGGCGCTAATTTTTAAACTTTATGTTTTACAGGTTAACGAAGGTGAGAAGCACCAGGCTAAAGCCTTTTCTACCTTAGAACAAAGCCTCAAGCCGGTAAGAGGCAACATTTACTTTACAGACAAAACTGGGAACGCCATTCCAGCCGCTATTAACAGAGACTATCCTAGTATCTACGTTGTCCCTAAAGACGTGGTGGACGAGGAAAGAGAAGGCATAGCTGAGCTCCTGGCTAGCGTGAGCGATAAGACATTAGTAGAAGTAGAAACTATTCTCAATAAGAAAAGTGATCCCTACGAGCTTATTGTTAAGAGGGCCACGGACGAGCAGGTGAATAAAATAGGAAGTGCTGGTCTTGGCGGAGTCTACATCGGCTACAACTCAGCCCGTTTTTATCCTTTAGGCACACTAGCGGCCCAGCTTCTTGGTTTCGTTTCTGCTGATGACAAAGTGGGCGCAGCGTATGGGGCCGAACTTTATTACCAGTCCCAGTTGGGAGGTAAAGCCGGGACTTCAGATGGAGACAGAATTACTTCCAAAACCCAAGATGGCAAAGACATTAACCTGACCATAGATCGCAAGATTCAAGAAGAATCGGAAAATATTCTAGCCGGTTTAATGAAGCAGTATAAAGCCGAGAGTGGAACAGTGATAGTAGAAGACCCGAAGACCGGAAAAATCTTAGCGATGGCAAGCAATCCTAATTTTAATCCGAATAATTACAGTGATTCCAAGGTTGCGACTTTTTTAAATCCGGCAGTCCAAGCTGTATATGAGCCTGGTTCCATTTTTAAACTGATCACTATGTCCTCGGCTCTGGACGCTCGCGCAGTAACGCCTAGTACCACTTACAACGATACTGGTTCGCTTAAGCTTAATGGTAAGACTATTAAGAACTGGGATTTGAAAGCGCATGGGCTCACTTCCATGACAGGTGTCATAGAACAATCTCTTAACACCGGAGCTGCGTTTGCGGAGCGTGCCATGGGTAATAATAGTTTTTACGCTTACGTTACTAAATTTGGATTTAAGCAAAAAACTGATATAGATTTGCCGGAAGAAGTAGTGGGAAGTTTGCGGCCGCTTGAAAGTGATAAACGTGACATAAACTTCGCTACTGCTTCTTTCGGTCAGGGTATTTCTATGACACCTATCGCTTTATTGCAGGCAATTTCTTCTATCGCTAATAACGGAGTGATGATGAAGCCCTACATTAACGCGGCCGAAGTCCCGAAGACACTAGGCCGAATCATTTCCGAGGAAGCGTCTCGGCAAACAGTGCAAATGATGGTTAGCTCGGTTATCAAAAACCAAGTAGCTAATATAGATGGCTATAACGTAGCCGGCAAGACTGGCACGGCTCAGGTGCCTGATTTCGTCCACGGCGGTTACAGCGACCAGGTTATTAATACTTACATCGGCTTCACTCCTGCTTATAACCCAAAGTTTATAATTTTAGTTAAGTTGGATAAGCCGGATGGAGCGCCACTAGCTGGTCAGACCGTTGTGCCGGCCTTCAGGAACCTGGCGCAATTCATCATTAACTATTACAATATCCCGCCCGACAACGTCAGTCACTAATATGAAAAAATATTTAATCGGAAAATTACAAAGCGTTTTAAAAGTCTTAGCACGGCTCACTGTTAAAAGGTATAGGCCTTTCATAATTGGAGTGACAGGAAGCGCCGGTAAAACTTCCACTAAGTCGGCTATCTATTACGTCTTGAGCTCCAGTTTTTCTGTCCGTATGGGCCAAGGCAACTTAAATAACGAACTTGGGCTCCCTCTTGTTATTCTGGGGGATTATAAAGCCTCCGGAGGAACTTCTTTCTGGCTCAAGGTTTTACTTTTCGGTTCTTGCGGTCTTATCTGGAGAAAGAATTATCCCAAAATACTTATTCTGGAATACGGCGCAGATAAGCCGGGAGACATGGATTATCTTTTGGATATTGCTAAACCAGACTTGGCTGTGGTGACTGCCGTGGGAGATATTCCGGTTCACGTGGAGTTTTACGACGGGCCGGAAGGCGTGGCTAGAGAGAAGGGAAAACTTGCTTCATCTATTGGTCTTGGAGGGAACGTTGTCCTTAACCTTGACGATCATTTCGTGGCGGATATGAAAGATTTGACTAAGAGTAATGTTACGACTTATGGATTCTTGGCTGGAGCCGATTTAAGGATTAGTGGCTTTATGAATAGGAGTGAAGACGGCAAACCTCTTGGAATATCATTCAAGCTGGAAACTGGAGACAACTTTGTGCCAGTTAAAATAGATGGGTCTCTCGGTAGGGCCAAGGCTTATTCTGCGGCTGCCGCCGCTGCCGTTGGTTTGATTAAGGGTATGAATTTGGTTAAAATCTCGGAAGCTCTTAGTCAATACCATGGTGAGCCAGGTAGATGTCGTCTCTTAAATGGAGTGAAAAACACCAACCTCATAGATGACACTTACAACTCTTCACCGATCGCGGTTATCTCGGCTTTGGAAGTCTTAAAAGATCTTCCGGCTCATAGGAAAGTGGCTATCTTGGGAGATATGGCTGAACTAGGCCAATACACCAACCATGCTCACGAAGAAGCGGGGAAGTTGGTTGTCGGAGCTGCCGATGTGCTTGTGACCGTAGGAGGCAAAGGTAAGTTTATAGCCGATGGTGCTAGGAAGCACGGTCACCCCCTAAAAAATATCTACAGTTTCGCAGATGCCGAAGAAGTGGCTAAGAACATCAAAGACATTATTGAGCCCAAAGATCTAATATTGATTAAGGGTTCGCAGTCCATGCGGATGGAACGTATCGTTATGGAGATAATGTCCGAACCACGGCAAGCTAAAAAACTATTGGTTCGCCAATACGGTAAGTGGCTTAAGAATCTTAAAGATTAAACCTCAAAGCTCAAAAATAAAATTTTAATTACAGATTTGAGATTTTAGATTTTATTTCTTATATTTACTGCACGGCCCCATCGTCTAACGGTTAGGACGGAGCCTTCTCAAGGCTCAAATCGGAGTTCGATTCTCCGTGGGGCTGCAATGTTAAAAGATTTGAAAATTAGCGTACTTTTCGTGGCTAGCCTGGTGTTGCTTGTTTTTGCCTTACTATTCACTAGTATTCACTTTTACGGTATTGGTGGTTTGGTGATTCTTCACTTTGACAGTGCCGGACGCGCCGATTTAGTAGGTGAGATAGGCAACGTTTTTAATGTTATTGGTATTGCCACCGTCATCGTTCTACTAAACTGGATTCTTTCTTGGAGGCTTTACCTGAAAGACAAGATTTTTACCTATGTCTTCGCCTCCATCTCACTAGCCGTCTCTCTTATTGCCCTAACCGCCGTTTACTTGATTTCCGTCATTAATTAAATTAATATGGGAGCCATCATGTTTGCCATTCTTGAAACCGGCGGGAAACAGTACAAAGTGTCCGCAGGCGATAAAATTAAAGTTTCTAAAATCGAGGCTGAATTAGACAAGCTTATGGTTTTTGATAAAATCTTACTCATTGATAACAACGGCGTCGTTACCGTAGGCAGGCCCTATGTTAAGGGGGCTGTCGTAGAGGCCAAACTTGTTCGCCAAGGCAGAGACAGGAAAAAGATTGTCTTCAAATACCATGCCAAAGCCAGGTACAGGAAGCTGAAAGGGCACCGTCAACATTTCACCGAAGCGCAAATAACTAAGATAAGCGGCTAAAGTAGTCGCTTATTTTTATGCTATAATGGCAGATAATGTTTCTGTATAACTACCTTTCTGGCAAAAAAGAGAGCTTTAAGCCTCTTAAAGGTAAGCAAGTTGGCCTTTATACTTGCGGACCTACGGTTTATGACCATGCGCATATCGGTAACTTTAGAACCTACATTTTTGAGGATATCCTAAGGAGGAATCTGAAGCACGAAGGTTACCAAGTGCATCAGGCAATGAACCTGACCGACGTTGATGATAAAATTATCAAACGTGCCAAAGAAGAAGGCGTCGGTATTGACGTTGTGACTTCTCGTTACAGTGAAGTTTTTTTCAATGATATTAAGGAACTTAATATCGAGAAAGCCGAAGTTTATCCGAGAGCCACGGCTCACATCAAGGAAATGATTGATTTGATAAGCATTTTGATAAAAAAGAAATTTGCTTACCAAAGTAAAGATAATTCTGTTTATTTCAATATTGCTAAATTTAAAAACTATGGCAGACTCTCCGGCCTTAAAAAAAGAGAGTTGAAGACTGGGGTAAGAGTTGAGGCAGACGAGTATTCCAAAAACGATGCCACCGACTTCGTTCTCTGGAAAACCAATAAACCAGGCGAGCCGTTTTGGAAAAGTCCCTGGGGTTACGGGCGCCCGGGCTGGCACATTGAATGCTCGGCTATGAGCATGAAGTACCTCGGACCCACTTTTGATATTCATACCGGTGCCGTGGATCTGGTTTTCCCGCACCATGAAAATGAAATTGCGCAGTCCGAAGGTGCCACCGGTAAAAAATTCGCCAGGTTTTGGTTAGAAGGCGAACATGTCCTGATTGATGGCAAGAAAATGTCCAAGTCTTTAAAAAATTTCTTCACTCTTAAAGATTTGAAAGAGAAAGGCATAAGCCCTTTAAGTTTCCGCTATTTGGTCCTAGGAACTCAATATAGAAAAAAACTAAACTTCACTTGGAAATCTCTGAAATCTGCCGAAAAGTCTTTAAATAACCTTATGGCCATCTTGGATAAAGATGTGCCAGTGGATAAGTCTAAATCCGATAAAGAGTATTCCAGCAAAGCTACCATTAAGTACTGGGCGTATTTTAGCGGAGCCTTGGCCGATGATTTGAATACTCCTAAGGCCTTAAGTGTTCTGTGGGCCGTGGTGGGAGATAAAAAGCTCTCTGGGGCTCATCGCAAGCAACTCGTTAAAAACTTTGATACTGTCTTGGGTTTTGGATTAATTAAGCCTAAACCGGCGAAGAAGGTTGTCCCGGAGGAGATAAACAAGCTGGTAGCCGAGCGCGAGAGCTTAAGGGCTCATAAACAGTTTATTCAGGCTGACGCTTTGAGGGTAAAGATAGAAAGTCTAGGATATAAGTTAGAGGATACGGAAAAAGGCCCTCGCGTTACTAATGGCAAAAACTAAAGATTTACTTAAACTGCCCCCACAAGACCTCGACGCCGAGCAATCGGTCCTCGGGGCTTTAATGATAGACAAAGACGCTATCTATACTATCGTTGATATTCTTAACCCCAGTGATTTTTACAAGAAAGCCCATTCTCTTATTTATGAAACGATTTTTAAACTTTGGGAACGCCACGAGCCAATTGATATTTTGAGCGTTACCGCCGAACTTCGCAAAAATGAAATCTTAAAAGAAATAGGAGGGTCGGCCTATTTAACAGATCTAGTTAATTCTGTTCCTACCTCTTCCCATGTTCTTCACTACGGCAAGATTGTTAAAGAGAAAAGAATCTTGCGGGAATTAATTAACGCTTCAGCCGAAATTACCGACAAAGCTTTTCACCCCGAGAACGAAGACATAGATAGCTTACTGGATTTGGTAGAGCAAAGAATTTTTGGTATTTCCCAGCATGGAACTTTCAAGAACTTCGTGCCTATCAGCGAAGAACTCAAAGGAGCTTACGAGAGAATTGAGAATCTCCACAAGGGAGAGAAAGGGGCGATGCGGGGCGTGCCTACCAGTTTTATAGAACTGGACAATATTCTCTCCGGTCTACAGAAGTCGGATCTTATCATCGTTGGAGCTAGACCATCATACGGAAAAACTTCGTTTTGTCTGGATATTGCCCGCAACGCCGCTGTTAAACATAATCTTCCTGTCGGAATCTTCTCTTTGGAGATGAGCCGTGAACAGGTTGTAGATAGATTAATTGCGGCTGAGTCCGGTGTGGATCTTTGGCAGTTAAGGACGGGCAGGCTTAAAGAAGAAGTTGATTTTGAAATGGTGCAATCAGGGCTAGACAGGCTGTCCCGTGCCCCGTTATTTATAGACGACACTCCTTCCCCGAACATTATCCAAATAAGGAGTATGGCCAGACGCCTGCAAGCCGAACACAAGGGGTTGGCTCTTTTAGTGGTGGATTACTTGCAGCTTATCCAGGGCAGAACCAACTACGAATCGATTGTCCAGCAGGTCACGGAAATTTCGCGTGGCCTCAAGTCTATTGCCAGGGAGCTTAACGTGCCGGTTATCGCTGTCTCCCAGCTCTCACGCGCCGTGGACCAGAGAGAAGGTAAAATGCCCCGACTTTCCGACTTAAGAGAATCAGGTTCAATTGAACAAGATGCCGACGTGGTGATGTTAATCCATCCTAAAGACCGTGGACCCGACACGCCTCCGGATGAACAGAATATCGTTGAAATTATTGTGGCTAAGCACAGGAATGGTCCAACTGGTTCGGTGGGACTTTTCTTTGATAAGAACCGCGCCAGTTTCAGCAGTTTAGATAAAAGAAATGAGAATACCGGAGGTTATTAAAAAGTTCGTAGATATTTTCTCTGAGCTTCCTGGCATAGGTCCCAGACAAGCAGTGAGGTTAGCTTTTTATTTTATCCATCAAGGCCTAGCTTATGAAACCGAAGCCGCGAAGACTTTGGCTAATTTAAGGAATATTAAAATCTGCAAACAGTGCTTTTATATCCACGAGAACGCCGATGGATATTGCGAAATCTGCCGCAACCCTAAGCGCAACCAGAGAGTTATAGCTATTGTGGAAAAAGAGACAGATTTAATGTCCTTAGAAAGTACCGGCAACTTTGAAGGCAGGTATCTTATCTTGGGGGACCTGAGGAAGAACGGAGTTCTGGAGACAGAGCAGAAGTTGCGCTTACAGAGCCTCAAGGCCTGGATAGGTGAAGAATTGGGTGGTAAAGCCGAAGAAATCATAGTAGCTATTAACCCCAGTACGTATGGAGACCTTAACGCGTCTATGATAACCAAAGAAATGGATGGTATGGCTCTTAAAATTAGCAAACTGGGACGCGGTATTCCTACCGGCGGAGAAATAGAGTTTGCCGACGATGAAACTTTAAGGAGCGCCTTGGACAGACGTTTGTAATTCTTCTTGACAAGTTACCAGCTTTTATTTAGATTTCTGAACGAATTCAATAATTTTCTCATGGAAGGTAAAGAGATCAATAAACAAAATAGTGAAAAGAGCGACGACTTCAATGATTCTGAAATCCAGGGGTTAAAAGAGCTTAGCCACGAGCTGGATAAGGTGTTGCGGGAAAAGGATGAATATCTGGATGGTTGGAAAAGAAGCAAGGCCGACCACATCAATTACAAGAAGGAAGAGTTAAAGAGGTTGGAGGATATGGCTAAATACGCTACCGAGGACATTATGAAAGACTTGATAGCGGTTCTAGACAGTTTTGACTTAGCCCTAGTCTCCCTGAAGAGTGTCGGCAACGGTGCGGAGAAAGGGGTGAGTATGATTAAGAACCAGCTAGAAGACGTGCTTAAGAAGAATGGACTTACTAGAATCAACGCGAGTCCTGGAGAAGAATTCAATCCGATGTGTCACGAGGCAGTAGCAGTAGTGGAGGGCGGTGAATCGGGCAATGTAGCGGAAGAGGTTGAATCCGGTTATGTGCTCTATAATAAAGTGTTAAGACCAATTAGAGTAAAAATATTTAAGTAAAAATGAAATTTATTGATTATAATCCGAGTTCAGTTACATTAATGAAGGAGATAAACCATGTAGAATTAAGTATTGTTGCAAAACTCTTTAACGGCATTGTTCCAGATAGTGCCGTATCTAAAGGTGATAGCGGTTATCTCCTTGTGTTAGCTAGTCAGACTAGTCTCAGTATCTTCCAAGAGATCAACGTAGTCACAAGTGAAACTACTAATCCTTTTAGTGAAGGTTACGTTGATAACAAGAGTTTTATCAGTGTTTTAGTCCCTTACCAGCTAAACGGAGGTACTACGAGTAATCCTTACAGCTCTTTTGCTAGTGATAATGATTTTAGGACAGTTCTATGTGCTTCTCAGGGCGGTTACTTACTCATAGCTAGAAGCTACCACGAAGCGGCTATAGCGAGGAATATGAATATTAGATTCGTATTTTCCCCAGCCAAAGGGCAAGTTATTAGCAAAGAAAAGCTTTTTAAGGAAATGGGGGAACTTTTAAATAATATAAAAAATAAATAAAATGGAAAACTCAGAAATATTTAAGAAAAATTACAAGGCGATACTCCTTCTCCGTTTATTTGTTCCAGGAGAAAATAATCAGAGCAAGGTAAGCGTAAGAGGCACTGGCTTCATCGTTTCGGAAGACGGCAAGTTTATAACTAATACCCACGTTTACAAAGAAATACCCGAAGGTGAAAGACAATGTTTAGAGGCCCAAATATTTGCCAAAGAAGAGAAGGGGATAGTTTACTATAGAAGTCTCAAGATAGAACTACTTAAGATGGATGAAATAAATGATTTGGTTCTGATGAAGCTTAAAGATGATACGGGAGCTGTTTTTGATACGGTGGCCAAGATAGGAGATTTAGAAAAAGTTGAAGAAGGTAACGAACTACTTTCTTTAGGGTACCCGTTGGCTACTGAGATGTTGTCTATGAATTTTGGCGTCACTCTTAGCCTTGGGCACTCTATTATTAGCTCAATAAAGAGAAGACAAGATGCTTCTTTGGATTTTTTCATGATTGATGCTCACGTGAACAATGGCTCTAGCGGTTCTCCGATATTCCTTAAATCTACGGGAGAAGTTATTGGTGTAGTAAGCGGCAGAATATCTCAAAAAACTATACTGCCGGATAACAAACTCGTTGATATACCAGCTAATTTAGGAATTTGTCGCCCGATAAATTACATAAAGAAATTACTCTAAAACACATGGCAAAAATACTTGGAATAGATTTAGGAACTACAAATTCGGCTACGGCCGTTATTGAAGGCGGCGAGCCGAAAATTTTGGAAAACTCCGAGGGAGCAAGAACTACTCCTTCTGTCGTGGCTGTTTCCAAATCCGGCGAACGTTTGGTTGGATTACTCGCCAAGCGTCAAGCGATAACCAATCCCCAAAACACCATTTTCTCCGTTAAGCGTCTCATCGGACGTAAATTTAAAGACGAAGTGGTTCAGAAAGATAAGAAGATTTTGCCTTACGAGATTAAAGAAGGCGCTGACGGAGGAGTAGAAATAAAAATAACAGACAGGTGGTATAAGCCGGAAGAAATTTCTGCCATGGTTTTGTCTAAGCTCAAGGCAGATACGGAAGCAAAACTCGGTGAAACCATAGAAGAAGCTGTTATTACCGTGCCGGCTTATTTTGACGATACTCAAAGGCAGGCTACTAAGAATGCAGGCGAGATAGCTGGCTTTAAAGTAAGGAGAATCTTGAACGAACCTACTGCCGCTGCTTTGGCTTACGGGCTTAACAAACAGAAAGAAGAGAAAATAGTTGTTTATGATTTCGGCGGAGGCACATTTGATATTTCCATACTGGAAGTAGGCGAGGCAGATATGGAAGATGGGAAGAAAGAATCGCATGTTGAGGTTCGTGGTACAGGTGGTGATACACACCTTGGAGGAGATGATTTTGATAAGCGTATTACCGAATATGTGGTAGCCGAATATAAGAAAAGAGAAGGCATAGATGTTTCTAACGATCCATTAGCCTTGCAGAGATTGAAGGAGGGAGTGGAGCGTGCCAAGCACGAACTCTCTACCGCCTTGGAGACAGAAATTAATTTACCATATATAAGTTCTGATGCTTCCGGCCCCAAGCACTTCTTAATGAAGCTCAGCCGGGCCAAGTTAGAATCACTAGTGCAAGATTACATTGATAAATCCATTAAGCTCACGGAGCAGACTGTCATGGAAGCCGGCTTTAAGATCAGTGATGTTAACGAAGTTCTCCTAGTGGGAGGGCAGACCAGAATGCCGGCTATCCAAGAAGCTGTTAAAAAGCTTTTCGGCAAAGAACCACACAGGGGCATTAACCCCGACGAAGTTGTGGCTTTAGGAGCGGCAGTCCAGGCAGGCATCTTCCAGGGAGATGTTAAAGATGTTCTGTTGCTTGACGTCACTCCGCTTTCTTTGGGTATTGAGACTATGGGAGGAGTTTTCACTAAACTTATAGAGAAAAACACTACGGTGCCCACAGCCAAAACTCAAGTTTTCTCTACCGCTGCCGATAATCAAACTTCAGTTGAGATTCATGTTCTTCAGGGAGAGCGAGAAATGGCCTCCGATAATAAAACTTTGGCTAGATTTATTTTGGATGGCTTGCCGCCATCGCCTCGGGGTATTCCGCAGGTGGAAGTAGCTTTTGATATAGACGCTAACGGCATTTTAAACGTTAAGGCATTGGATAAAGCCAGCTCCAAGAGCCAGTCTGTCAGGATCGAAGCGAGCACTTCTTTATCTAAAGACGAAGTTGAGAAGCTCAAGGCCGAGGCTGCCCAATACGCCGAAGAAGACAAGAAAAAAAGAGAAACAGTGGAACTAAAGAATAAAGCCGAGAATCTTGTATACGCAGCCACTAAAGCCATTAACGAGGCAGGTGATAAAGTCTCCGGAGAAATAAAAACTGCCGTTCAAGTAAAAATAGACACCCTTAAAGCGGCTCTTTCGTCTGACAACCAGACTGAAATAGAAAGAGCGGCCCAGGAACTCTCGGAAGAAATTCAAAAGATAGGCGGGGAGATGTATAATAAAAAGGATGCTCCCAGACAGTAGTACTATTTTGAACGCGCAAGTTGAAGCTATAGATGCCGACCAGTCTATGGTCAAAATTTACATTGTTGTAGTTGGCGGCGTTTTGCTTTCTACCCTCACTAGTTACTTATTTGCTAACGGCTATTTACTTTTGGGTCTTATTTCCATGATATTTCTTTCGGTGATGCTTGTTCTGCAAAACTTTTTCGTTAAAGGGTTTGATAAACTTTTCGTGGCAGCCTGCTTAGAATCAGTGGCCGGAGCAGGGTTCTTCTATGCTGACTTTTCTGGGATGTTGGTTGCCGTGATTACCGTTTTGGTGGCAGTTCTCGTTAAGTCTTTTTTTGATGTCAGGCGGGAACTAGAAACATCCATTAAGGTTCGTTTCTGGAAAATTTGTAAAGTGTCCTTGAGTAGTAATGTTCCTGCTCTGATGCTTTTCTTCCTAGCGCTCCTTTCCGTTAATGGCAGTTTTTTTACAGAAACCAATTTTACTAACTTCATTTTAAAACCAACGAGCCCGATAATAGCCGCTTACTTGCGCGACTTTGACCCGAGTAAAAACACTAAAGAGTTTATTACCGAGATGCTCGTCAGTAACTTTAGCGAGACGGATAAGCAAGAGCTAGGGAAACTTACTCCAGCTGCTAAGAATCAAGCTATTACTAGTTTAATAAATAAATTCAGCACCAGCATTGAGATCTCCACTGGCAGCACAATTGATCTTAATAAACCCATCTCAACCAATATCTATAACGGTATTATGGCTGCCTACAATCGGCTGGCCGGCAATTCGCTAATCTTTGTTATTATTATCGGCGTTATCTCAATCTATTATCTTATTAGGAGCGTGATGCCTATTCTTTACTTACCAATAGCTTTTATAGTTTTTGTTTTCTACGAAATAATCCTGGCTGCAGGATTTGCCTTGGTTCAGCTTGAGTCGCGTAGCAGGGAAGTGATAGTTTTGAAGTAATGAATTACTACGAAGTCCTGGGGGTGAGTAAAGCAGCCACTTCTGATGAAATCAAAAAAGCTTATCGTAAGTTGGCTCACAAATATCATCCCGACAAGACTGGCGGCGACGAGAAAAAATTTAAAGAGATAAACGAGGCTTATCAGATTCTTGCTGATTCCAAAAAACGTTCCGAGTACGATAGGTTTGGAAGAGTCTCACCCGGTAACGGTTCATCCGGTTTCAGGTCCGGCTTTGATGGCGTTAATTGGGATATTAATTTCGGCGGCTTTGATAATGTCGGAGATTTAAACGAAGTTTTTGAGTCTTTCTTTGAGGGTCTAGGCGTAAAACCCAAAAGAAAAGCTTATAAGAGAGGGTCTGATTTAGAAATCGGAGTGGCTATAACTTTGGAAGAAGCTAAAGCCGGTAAGAGAATCAATTTGGATTATCAGACACAGCTCGTCTGTACTACTTGTAAGGGTTTGGGATCGGACACTAAAGCTGGATCTAAAAAATGCGAATACTGTGACGGCAGAGGGGAAGTAAGAGAGTCGCGCCACACATTCTTCGGCAATTTTGCTCAAGTGATTGCTTGTAAACACTGTCAGGGGTTCGGACAGATTCCTAATAAAGTTTGTGCCACCTGCAAGGGTTTCGGTAGAGTCTATGGAAGCCGAAATGCCGTTTTGGAAATAAGACCCGCTATAGAAGATGGCCAGCTTATCAAAATAAAAGGTATGGGTGAGGCTGGAGAAAGAGGTACCGAGTCTGGAGATCTATACGTTAAAGTCAGTGTCCTGCCTCACTCTAAATTTGAGAGAAAGGGGAACGACTTGTACACTGTTTTGCCGGTCAATGTCCTGGATATCCTTTTAGAAAAAAAGATAAAGGTAGATACATTGTCTAGTGGCAAAGCCGAAATTAAAGTACCTTTAGGACATACCTTAACAAAGGAAATCAGGGTAAAGGGTGAAGGTATGACATCTCAAAGCGACTTGATAGTTAGGCTTGATCCATACACTCCGAAAGATATTCCAGCTGAAGCGAAGTCGCTTATCGCAGAACTTGAAAAACTGATTAAAGAATAGTAGGCTTCGTTAAGCGCTTTTAACGAGGGGCTGCCCCCTATAGCTTAGTGGTAAATCCGCCGGCTGGCGGACTTTTAAACAAAAGGCACTTGGAAAGTGCTGATTGGAAAGAGTATATTAAAAAAGTAGTTTACAGTAGAAACTAAGTTTACCCCCTATAGCTTAGTGGTAAAGCAGTTGCCTTTTAAGCAATTGATCAAGGTTCGATTCCTTGTGGGGGGACCACAATTTCCGCAATGAAAAGTTTCAGAACTAATTTAGTCATATTTATCGCTATTATCATCGTGGCTTTAGTCTCGGGTATTTTTTCTACTCCTTGGGCTTTTGAGAAACTTCGTGTTAATGACGGCCTCTGGAAAATTGGCCACACTCTGGGCAGTTGGACTGGACATGAGAGTTGGGGAGACAACTTTAAAATAAACGAACACTGGAGTTTGGGCTTAGATCTCGTTGGAGGCACCTCTTTGATTTATGACATAGACCTCAAAGAGGTTAAAGCCGCTGACAGGTCAGATGTGGTAGCAGGACTTAAAGACGTTATTGAAAAAAGAGTCAACTTATATGGCGTGGCTGAACCTAAAATTTCCATTGCTCAAAAGGGAGATACTTATGAGCTTATTGTTGATTTGGCTGGCGTCAAAGACTTGAAAGACGCCGTTAATCAAATTGGAGCCACGCCTAGTCTTGATTTCAGGGAGGTGCTTCAGGACGGGCAGAATGTTTCTTTCGCTAAAACTGAACTCACTGGTCGGTACATCGCCGGAGCTTCCTTAACTTTTGATAATTTAAATAAGCCCGTAGTAACTTTGCAGTTTAACAATATAGGAGCGAAGATTTTTGAGGACATTACTGGCAGGAATGTAGGCAAGCCATTAGCTATCTTTATGGATGGACAATTAACAGACGCTCCTAGAGTCAACGAAAAAATTTCCGGAGGGCAAGCAACTATTTCTGGAGGTGGAGCAGGATTTACCATTGACGAGGCTAAAACTTTAATACAAAGGCTAAACGCCGGAGCCCTTTCTGCCCCAATCACGTTAGCTAACCAAAGAACCGTTAGCGCAACTTCGGCCGCCGACGCCCTTAATAAGGTCGTTGTGGCAGGAATGATAGGAGCAGGATTAGTCATGCTCTTTATGATTTTTTACTATCGTGTTTTCGGTATTTTTGCCTGCGTGGCCTTAGTTGTTTATACCGCATTGACTCTGGCTTTCTTTAAATCGGGTCTTTTGGGCTTAATACCGTCATTCACCATGACTTTGTCCGGTATTGCTGGTTTCATTCTTTCTGTTGGTATGGCCGTGGATGCCAATATTCTTATCTTCGAAAGAACCAGAGAAGAGCTGAAGAAAGGCTTGCTCAGAGCCTCCGCTATTGAGGAGGGCTTTAAGAGAGCCTGGTTATCCATTCGTGACTCTAATGTGAGTACCATGATTACGGCTGGAATCTTGTATTTCTTCACCTCTAGCTTCGTACAGGGGTTTGCCCTTACTTTGGGTATAGGCGTTTTAATAAGTATGTTTTCCGCGATTTTCGTAACTAGAAATATGCTTAGATTATTTATGAGATAACTAAAACTATGAATATCAATTTTACCGGCAAAAAGAATATTTTCTTAGCACTCTCGACTGTTTTAGTTATTGCCAGCATTCTGAGTATATCTCTCTACGGCTTTAAACTTGCCGTGGACTTTACCGGGGGTTCTCTTTGGCAGGTCAAAGTTCCTGGGGTGGATGCGGTCGCAGTCCAGAATTTCTTCCAGTCAGATTTGAAGCTAGATGTATTTGGCGTTTCTTACGATGCGCCAAGTGAAACTTACTCACTTACATTAAAGGAACTTTCAGACGCTGACAGACAAGCTGATTTCAGCCTCCTAAAGCAAAAATTTCCGAACTCCCAAGACGTTGATTTCTGGAGAGTCAGTCCTTCTGTTTCTAAGGAGTTGAGACAGAAGTCTATCATGGCTGTTGTTTTCGTTATGGTCGCCATTTCTTTATATGTTACTTTCGTCTTCAGGAAAGTTTCCAGGCCAGTTAGCTCTTGGAAGTACGGAATTATAACCCTCTGCACTCTTATCCACAACGTCTTAATATCTTCCGGAGTTTTCGCTCTTTTGGGCAAACTCACGGGGGTGGCTATGGACACAAACTTCATAGTGGCGCTTCTCGTGGTCGCGGGGTTCTCGGTACACGACAACATCGTAGTTTTTGACAGAATCAGAGAGAATTTAACTAAGTCACTGGAAGCTCATCACAACTTAGCCAAGATTATTAACAGAAGCCTTAATGAAACTTTTGCACGATCCGTCAACACTTCCCTAACCTTAGTTTTGGTACTCTTGGCCATCTATTTCTTAGGTCCTGTTAGTCTCAAGTACTTCGTTCTGACTATTCTTGTAGGAACTATCGCCGGTACATATTCTTCCATCTTCATTGCTAGCCCGCTACTGGTAGTTTGGCATAACTTTTCCACTAGGAAGAGGCAAGCGTAGGCATTGACTTAAATACAAAAATATTGTAATCTAACGAAATATGTTTGGCGTTACCCTTAATACTCGCCGTGTCTTGGAAGATGCTATTAAAGAACTGGACCCAAGAGCGGCCCAGGTTCTTAAGAGTCGCTATGGTCTCTATGGAGAAGATGTGAAGACTCTTTCTTCTTTGGGTTCGTCCTATGGCTTGACTCGTGAGAGGATTCGTCAGATAGAAGAGAGCTCACTGGAGGTTCTTCGCGGCCACATAGACGAAGAAGAAGCCACGGCTATTTTAGAAGTTGTTAACGAATACCTGAATCACTTAGGTAATTTAAGGCGAGCCAGAGAACTGGTGCGAGACTTGCGTATTATCTCCAGAGTTAAATATGACGAAGATACTTTCGGCAGCGAACTCCGATTACTAGCGAAGGTAATGGGCGAACCGTATATAGTTACAAGTGACAATCATTTCCACGATGTCTGGCACAACGATAAAGAAGCTTATAAATTAGCTTCACTTATTTCAGATAACCTACGCAAATTTAAAGAGCACGATTTTGATAAATTCATGGCGACGGTAATTAAAAAGTTCGAACTTTCGGAAATTATCATCATTAATTATCTTTCTATTTCCAAGCATTTTGATGTTGGGCCCTACGGGGAATTGGGTGCTGATCACTGGCCTCATATTCAACCGAAGACTGTTAAAGATAAGAGTTTCTTAGTTTTGAAAAAAGCGAAGACTCCTTTACACTTTAAGGAAATCGCTGATTTAGTAAATAAGTTAAGTAAGAAGAAGGTTCATCCAGCTACTACTGTCCACAACGAACTTATCAAGGACTCAAGGTTCATTCTGGTGGACCGTGGCACTTACGCTCTAAAAGACCACCTTAAAAATTAATGCCTGGTCAAATTCTCACAATTATTTCCACCATCCTGCAAAATATAACATTCCTGGTGGTTCTTATCGTTTTTGTTTTTATCGCGATTGATATCGGCAAGAAATTCTGGCTCATTGCCATTCACCGTAAGACATTGGCTGGCATGAAATGGGTTCTCTTGGAAATCACTATCCCTAGGGGTAATTTAAAGTCAGCCAAGGCTATGGAGCAGGTTTTTACCAGTATCCACAGTATCAAATCGGGACCCTTTAAATTTTGGGATACATGGTGGAAAGGGAAAATGGAAGAATGGGTTTCGTTTGAATTGGTAGGCGATGCCACTGGTATTAGTTTTTACGTGAGAGTGCCGGCGAAGAAAAGAGCCATGGTTGAAGCCGCCTTTCTTTCCCAGTATCCGGAATCAGAAATTAACGAGACCGAGGATTATTTGAGCAGTTTTGGTGAAACCGTGCCTAACGATGTCTACGATCTATTCGGCCTGGACTTTGTCTTGTCTAAAGACGACCACCTGCCGATAAGAACTTACTTGGCCTTTGAAGAAAATATAGAAGAAAGAAGAATTGATCCTTTGGCGACTCTTTTCGAAGCACTGTCGGCTCTTCGGGATGACGAAGTAGTTCTAATGCAGCTTTTAGTGAGGGGGACCGAAGTTGACTTAAAAGATAAGGCTGATGAAATGATCAGTAAAGTTATGGGTCGGCCAGGGAAAGCTAAGAAATCTTCTGGCACAGATTTCATAATGAAATTTATTACTAACTTTATTATGGCTATCAATCCTTTGGATTCGACTAAAGAACCCACTTGGGGAGCAGCTAAAAAAGAAGACAAGGGTGGGGGAGCCAAATCTTCTCCAGGAGAACAAGATATTTTAAAGGCAGTAGGCAACAAAATTTCTAAGGCTACATTTGAATGTATCTTAAGACTTATTTATATAGACGGGAAAGAATCTTTTAACGACTCCAACGTTACCGCCATTCAAGGAGCCATTAAACAATTCAATATCCCTAATATGAATGGGTTTAAACCAAATAAAGATACTATGACAACCCCGAGCTCAGTAGGCAGATTTATGAGGACTGCCAAGCTGCTCAAAAAGAAGCAAAAACTCTTCCAGGCTTACGTTGATAGGGAAATGCCAGAGTTGCCTAAAGTGCCGGGTAAGCTTAATCTAAAGACATCGATTTATTCAGTTGAAGAGCTGGCTACTATCTATCATCCGCCGACAACTTATGTGGGCGCTCCGAACTTGAAGCACTTAGAAGCCAAAAAAGGCAGTGCTCCTATGAATCTGCCGATAGTTCAAGATTACAAATAAGAATATTATGGACGAAATTATTACGCCTCTTGGCAAAACCAATTTTAGGAAGGGGGAAGCCGTTTTCGGCATTAAAACCGACGACAGGCGTCGCCATATATACGTCATTGGTAAAACCGGCAGCGGTAAAACGACCATGATGGAAAATATGATCATTGAAGATATGACTTCCGGTCGCGGTGTAGGTCTTATTGACCCACACGGTGACTTTGCCGAAAAAATTCTCAATTTTGTGCCTGAAAATAGGATCGACGACGTTATTTACTTTAATCCTGGAGACGTTAATTACCCCATTGGGTTTAACCCCCTGGAAAAAGTTGGCGATGAGCATCGTCACATTGTGGCCTCGGGGCTTATGGGCGTCTTTAAAAAGATTTGGCCCGATGTCTGGTCCGCTCGCATGGAGTACATTTTAAATAACGCCATTCTATCCCTTCTGGAATACCCGAACTCAACTATCTTGGGAGTTATCAGGCTTTTAACCGATAAAGACTACAGGAAAGAAGTAGTCTCTGGGCTAGAAGACCCTATTATAAAAAATTTCTGGATTAACGAGTTTTCTCGTTACACCCAGAAACTGGAATCAGAAGCTACGGCCTCTATTCTGAATAAGATCGGCCAGTTTGTAGCTAATCCCTTGATCAGAAATATTATCGGTCAGCCCCACTCCACCATAAACATTAGAGAGATGATGGACGAAGGGAAGATTTTTATTGCTAACCTCTCTAAAGGCAGAATCGGAGAAGACAACTCCGCTCTCCTAGGCGCCATTCTTATCACAAAAATGCAATTAGCGGCCATGGGTCGTGTCAACATTCCAGAGAAAGAAAGAAAAGATTTCTATCTCTATGTGGATGAGTTTCAAAACTTTGCAACAGAGTCTTTCGCCAGTATTCTCTCCGAGGCTAGGAAATACAGACTTGATTTGGTTTTGGCTCATCAGTACATTGAACAGCTTGATGAAAAGGTTCGTCCGGCTGTTTTCGGAAACGTCGGCACCATTGTACTCTTCAGGATCGGAGCCGAAGACGCTGAATTTATGGAGAAAGAATTTTCCCCCGAGTTCCTGGCAACTGACCTAGTGAACTTGTCAAAATACAGTATTTATATAAAACTGATGATTGACGGTATCGCATCTAAGCCATTTTCGGCGGAAACTCTTCCTCCTAAGCCAATGACGGAGCATTCTCCAATGGAGGCCATCATTGAAAACAATCGCGCTAAATACGGCACCCCAGCCGAAACGGTGAGTCGTAAAATAAACGAAGACATGCAAAAGGGCAGGCAGGAAGTAGCCGAAAAATCAGAGAGGCGAGAAGAGAGCCCCTTGAATATCCTTGTCCATCCTAAAAAAGAAAGGAAAGCTCCTAATCTGGAAGAGCTTCGTGAAGTACTCTCCAAGTCCATCAGTAAAGACACACAGGTAGAAGATAAATAACCTATGCTTTCATATAACGAATTAAAACCCGGCACGTTTATAGTTCTTGAAGGAACACCTTGGGAAGTTTTAGATTACGAATTTTTAAGAATGCAGCAAAGAAAACCGGTGAGTAAGACCAGAATCAAAAATCTTGTTACAGGTTCAGTTAGAGAACAGACTTTCCACCAGAATGATTCTATTTATGAAGCCGAGATGGATAAAAAGGATATTAAATATCTTTATGGTCACAGAGGAGAACATTGGTTCTGCTATCCCAAAGACCCCTCCAAGCGTTTTCAGATTAGCGAGGAGAAGCTGGGAGCTCAAGTGCTCTACCTTAAGCCTAATATGATTTTAGTAGCCCTGACTTTTGAAGATAATATCGTAGGTACCAAACTACCTATTAAAGCCGAGTATAAAGTAATGGATGCTCCGCCGGCGATTAAAGGTGATACTGCTTCGGGGGGCAATAAGACAGTTACTCTTGAGTCAGGTGCCAAAGTTAATGTCCCTCTTTTCATTAGCACTGGAGACACTGTCCGGGTTAACACCGAAACAGGAAGCTATGTTGAAAGAGTTGAGAAAGCCTAAAGTCTTTGTCGGCCTTTCAGGGGGAGTGGATTCTTCCGTAGCGGCCTATCTTCTGAAGAAACAAGGCTACGACGTAGTCGGAATCCATTTACGTTGCTGGAATAAAGATGGCTGTAACATAGCTGACGCTGAAGATGCCAGGCGTGTAGCTGAAGTTTTGGATATCCCTTTCTATGTCTTGAATTTGGAAGAAGATTACAAACTTTCGGTGGTGGACTATATGGTTAATGGTTACGCGGACGGTTTTACCCCCAATCCGGACGTGATGTGTAACAAAGAAATTAAGTTCGGACTTTTCCTGAAGAAGGCTTTGGAATTGGGAGCAGACTACATCGCTACCGGTCACTACGTGAAGCTTGGCAAGTATGGTAAAGAATTCGTGATAGAAGCCGCCAGGGATAAGGCCAAGGACCAATCATATTTTTTGTGGACTCTGGGGCAGTATGAGTTGAGCCACAGTCTTTTCCCGATTGGCGATTATTTGAAATCAGAAGTCAGGCGTATTGCCGAGCATGCTAAGCTACCTACGGCCCAGAAGAAAGATTCTCAGGGGCTTTGTTTCATAGGCAAGGTCAGAATGCGAGATTTCCTTGGAGAATATCTGCCTGTTAAAAGAGGTAAGGTTTTAAGTGTTACGGGAGAAACCTTGGGAGAACACGAAGGCAATTATTTCTACACTATTGGCCAGAGGCACGGTATTAAAATCTCGGGCAACAAGCCGTATTACGTGATAAGCAAAGACGCTTTGACTAATACTTTGGTTTTAGGAGATGAGGAAGAAATTAAGACCACTCGAACGAAGCTTGTTAAACTAAACTCAACCAATTTAGTTTTAAAAAATCAGCATAAAAATCAAAAAGGCATAGAAGTTTATGCTCGTCTGCGTTATAGGCAGCCCCTTAGTAAGGCCATTCTTGTTGAAGGGCAAGAAGGCTCATTAGAACTTGTTTTTGATCGTCCTCAAAAATTCGTGACTCCCGGCCAGTCAGCCGTTTTTTATTCTCCGAAAGGAGAAATGCTTGGCGGGGGAGTGATTACAGTTTAAAATCAAACTGCCTAATTATCCGGACCATACTTAAGTATGTTATAATAAATTCAAATTAATTATTGAATATTATATAAGTGCTGATAGTTTTCACGGGCAACGGAAAAGGTAAGACAACAGCGGCGCTTGGTCAGGCAGTTCGTGCAGTTGGACGTGGAAGAAACGTTTTGATGATCCAGTTTATTAAAGGTCCTTGGAAATCAGGTGAAGATTTTATTGAAATTTCCACCAAGATCGGACTCTCCTTAGACGGGGAAAATAAAGCGACCGGCAAGGGAAGCTTTGAACTTAAAAAGATGGGATTAGGATTCGTAGGCATCTTGGGAGACAAGCTACCGAAAGAGGAGCACTCTAAAGCGGCGAAAGAGGCATTAAATTATTTCAAGAGCGAATTGTGCCAAAGAGATGTTCTGATTCTTGATGAGGTGAATGTCGCGGTTTCCTTGGGGTTATTAACCGCAGAAGAGGTTTTAGAAACAATAAAAGACTTGCCGACCGAAAAGATAGTGCTTTTTACGGGCCGTGATGCGCCGGAATCTTTTGTCAAGCGCGCCGATCTTGTCACAGAGATGAAAGAAATTAAACATCCTTTTAACAAGAAAGAATTTGCCAAGATTGCCGTAGAGTTCTAATGCGGATACACGACATCGTTTTTTATTTCTCACTTTTCTTTATTTTAGGCGTTGGAGTAGCCAGCCTTTCCTTAAATTTCTTTTTAGCGGTTGCCGTTACTGCTCTAGTCTGGTGGGCGAAAGACGGAAGGTTATTTTGGGGATGCATGGTGCTCCTTTCCCTATTCTCAGGTTCTTTTTATTACCACCTATATCATTCAGCAGATCAGCAAAACTTTCCATTGGATGAGCAGATATCTTTTGTTGCCATTGTTTCTGGGTACCCTAAGTCCGGTCTTGATGACCAGCAATTAGATGTGACTCTGCAAAAGCCTTACGGTGGGGAAGTGAGACTTTACGTTCCGCTATATCCTGGGTTTTCATACGGAGATGTTTTAATAGTTACGGGCGAAATCACAGAATCGGCTTCAAGCAGACTTAATTATGTTAATCGCCCTTTAATAAAAGATACTGGTCTCAACGAAGGCAGTTACTTAAAGTTAAAACTCTTTTCTTTCAAGGAGACGCTGGTCTCAAAAATATTTCAGGTTCTTCCACAAGAAAAAGCTGCCTTTTTATCTGGCCTTCTTTTCGGCGAGAGAGCTGAGTTTTCGGATGGTTTTGTGACTAATTTAAAAAATAGCGGCACAACGCACCTAGTAGCTCTTTCTGGGTACAACATTTCCATAATCACCGTCGGCTTAGCGAGCATCTTTATTTATTTCACTAAAAGAAGAACAGCCTTCTGGCTTTCGGTTCTTTTTGTGATTGCATTTGTAGTTATGACTGGAGCGGAAGAGTCAGTTGTTAGGGCCGCAATTATGGGTGTAATCTTTTTAATCTCCAAACAAAACAGCCGCCTTTATAGCGTCAGAAATGCTATCACACTTACGGCCGCCATTATGCTTCTCTTTAATCCAGATTTACTGGTCTTTAATGTCGGCTTCCAGCTTTCTTTTGCGGCTCTCATTGGTATGGTTTATATTCAGCCGTTATTAGAAAAACTGCTCCAGAAATTATTTAAAGTAAGAGTCAAGGGAGGTTTCTTGAATTGGAAAGAAAACGCCCTCCAGACGACTTCAGCGCAGTTGGCTGCCTTCCCGATTATTATCAGCACTTTCGGTTATTTTTCTCCGTGGTCCTTGCTTACTAATGTATTGATACTGGGGTTAATGCCGATTACGATGTTTCTAGGGTTCGTGACGGTGGCCTTTGGCTTAATTTCTTACCACTTATCACTTTTAGTCGCATGGATAACCGGATTATTCTTAGGATATGAAATCTTTATCATCAATTTATTTGGGTCTATTTCTTCTTAATGCTCTCGTTTGGTACTGGGTAGTTATAGGAGGGCCAAATAATTATCTCAATCTTTACTTTATGGAGATAGGTCAGGGAGATTCTGCTCTGGCAATTCTACCTGGGGGAGCAAAAATTCTTTTTGACGGAGGCCCAGATAAAACACTATTGAGCAATCTAGGAAAAATTTTGCCGGCTACTGATAGGCGAATAGATTTAGTCATTCTTTCCCATCCCCAGGCCGACCATTTCACTGGACTTATCTCTCTCCTTGACCGTTACGAGGTAGGTTACTTTATTTGGAACGGACGTCAGGGTGAGAATGAAAGTTGGAAGAGTTTAGTCTCGGCTCTTAACTCAAAGCGCGTGAATACTCTGCGCTTGATGGAGGGAGATAGTATTAAATACATGGAGAGTGAAATTAAATTCCTTTCTCCAGACAAGACAGAACTGGGGGACACAGAATTAAACAATACCGTTCTGGCGGCCGAGCTGTTTTCAGGCGGAGTAAAAACCTTATTTACCGGAGATATCGGTTTTGACGTAGAGCATCGTTTGGTTGAAAAATATGATGTCAATATTGATATCTTGAAGGTAGCCCACCACGGCTCCAAGTACTCCAGTGGAGATGAATTTCTTAGAGAGGCCACCCCCGCAGTCTCCGTGATCCAAGTAGGTAAAAATACTTACGGACATCCTACTAAAGCTGCCATAGATAGACTCGTGGCAATAGGCTCGGCCATTTACAGAAACGATAAGGACGGTACGGTGCATATTGAGGCTGATAATGGCAGGCTTAATATTTTCAAAGAAAGATGATATGATGGACTCACTTTTATGCGAATTCTAACAGAAGAAGTCCTTACGAAAGTAGGGCAAGAGGTAGAATTGGCCGGTTGGGTTGATACTCGCCGTGACCATGGGAAAATCATTTTTATTGACCTTCGTGATAGATCCGGTCTTGTCCAAATGGTTTTTGTGCCCAAAGAAAACCCCGAGCTTTACGCTCTGGCCGACACTCTCCGTCCAGAATGGGTTATCAGAGTTAAAGGAATAGTGGCCGAGCGTCCTGCCGGCATGCAAAATGAAACTCTGAAGACTGGTAAAGTTGAAGTCAAAGTAAAAAATCTGGAGATTATTACTAAAGCGAAAACTCCTCCGTTTGCCCTGTATACTGACGGCCACGAAATAAGCGAAGATCTTCGTATGCAATACCGTTACTTGGACATGAGGAGGCCTAGGGTAGCTAAAAATATACGCAACCGCCACAAAGTTATTAAATTCATGCGTGATTTTCTAACTGCAGAAGGATTCGTAGAGGTAGAGACTCCGAGTTTAGGCAAATCAACTCCAGAAGGAGCCAGAGACTATTTAGTGCCGAGTAGGATTTACCCCGGCAATTTCTATGCCTTGCCACAGTCTCCACAGCAGTACAAACAGCTTCTTATGGTTGGAGGCTTAGAACGTTATTTCCAGATAGCCAGATGTTTTAGAGACGAAGATACCCGCGGCGACAGACAGCCGGAGTTTACCCAGCTTGATATTGAAATGAGCTTCATTGAGAAAGAGGAAATCTTGGCTTTAATAGAAGAACTCTATATTAAAATTGTAAAAGAACTCTACCCGCATAAAAAGATCCAACAAATTCCTTTTCCGAGACTGACTTACAAAGAAGTTATGGAGAAATATAATTCCGATAAGCCGGATTTGAGAAATCCGCCAGCTGGCGGAAAGAACGACCCCGATGAATTGGCATTTTGTTTTGTGGTTGATTTTCCTATGTTTGAATGGAAAGAGAGCGAAAAACGCTGGGACGCTGTTCATCATCCCTTTACACAACCGGCGGTTAGAGACAAGGCAGATTTCTTAGAACAGTTTAAGAAAGATCCAGCTGCCATACTTGCTAAACAATACGATTTCGTTCTGAACGGTTACGAGATAGGTGGAGGATCAATCAGAACTCACAACCCAGAACTCCTGGCTTCTGTTTTTGAAGTTATGGGCAACAACCTCGCAGCTGTTAAAGAAAAATTCGGTCATCTTTTGGAAGCTTTTGAATATGGTGTTCCGCCACATGGCGGCATCGCCCCCGGCATAGACAGGTTCCTGATGATTATAGAAAACGAACCGAACATCAGAGAGGTCATCGCTTTCCCGAAGACAGGGGACGGCAGAGACCTCCTGATGGGAGCACCATCCGAAGTTTCGGAGGAACAATTGAAAGAACTAAACATAGAAATAAGAAAGAGAAAGTAATACTGGGATGAAAAACATCAAAAAAGAAAGAACTTTGGTAGTTATCAAACCAGATGGCGTTCAGAGAAGTTTGATAGGAGAAATAATTAAGCGTTACGAACAATCGGGTCTCAAGTTGGTGGGTTTAAAAATGACTGTTGCTCCGGCCGACTTTGTTGAAAAGCATTATTTAGTTGACCCGGAGTGGCGCGTTAAGACTGGCCTGAAAACCATTGAGTCTTATAAAAAGAAAGGGAAAATTCCTCCATCGGAAGACCCCGTAAAAGTCACGGAAATAATTTTAAAAAGCTTGAAAAAATATCTTGCGGCTGGTCCGGTAGTAGCTATGGTTTGGCAGGGGATGCATGCGGTGGGCATAGTGAGAAAAATAACCGGGGGCACAGAGCCTTTAACATCAGACGTAGGTACTATTAGAGGTGACTTCACTACAGACTCTTACGAGATGGCGGATGTCGGCGGGCGAGCTGTGAGAAACCTCATTCACGCTTCCGGTTCTCCAGATGAAGCAGAAAAAGAGATAGCTCTTTGGTTCAAGGATGACGAACTCACTGATTATCGCCTTATTAACGAATCTATCATCTACGATGTCAATTTGGACGGCATTTTAGAATAACTCTTGTTTTGAGGGGTAAGGGGTTAGTGTATAATAATAGCGTCCCTATCCCTTAATGTTTCCGGATCAAACATTAATTGAAGGGAGGACGATATCGTTCCAGCCCTTGGGCTGAGAGCTGAGTCCACCCACCTTGGTTTAATTGCCCGGGATTTCAAGCGGGGGTAGGGACTTTTGAAATTTGATGTCAAAAAATAAACACCTAATATTCTCATGCTTTCCATCGGTTTCATTAATGAAACCGATGATATTATTGATGCCATAGACCCATTGATAACTATAAGTATGATATAATCAATTCAAAGAAATGTTTAAGTTCTTCCAGATTAACAAAGAAAAAGAATCCACCCCAGGCTTCACCCCCACATCAAAATCTTTGGTGCGGGGCTTCACACTCATAGAGCTCGTCATATACACGGCCATCTTCGGAACAGTCGCAGGCCTCCTCACCACCATCCTCATCACATCAACCAAGATTGAAAGCAATCAGGTTGTATCCACCCAAGTATCATCAGAACTCAACCTGGTCCTCACAACAGTCCAGTCACAGGTGAGAAGCTCCTCAAACATTGAATGCGTCTCTAACACAAACTGCTCTCTCTCATCAGGCCCATATCTCAAGCTACGCTTTGAAGACCCAACCCTAGACCCCACATGTATATATCTCCAGGGCACCCAGATTCTCATGGCTCAAGGCCCTGACGCCACCAACAAACAAAACTGCACAAGCACCACACAAGCCCTCACAACAAGCAAAGTGAGCGCCAACACACTCACCTTCACAAAGTTTGATATTCCAGGAGGCCATGCCACAGTCCAAATTGACGCCACCCTTACATACAACTCCACTAATCCAGACCAACAGATATCAAGAACCTTACGCTCTGCAATCGGCAGAGTCTCTGCTGCCACATTTGATTCAGACCTCCTTCCTGATGCCACTAACTCCAGAAACATAGGCACCCTGACAGGAGCCCCCAAAGCTTGGAAGAACATCTTCCTCACAGGAGTCCTGGGTCTAGGAAGCTACACCGATGCCCAAGAGACAGGAGTGACCACCGCCACAGGAGGACTCTATTACAACACTACAACCAACAGACTCAAGGCTTATACAGGAACAGCATGGCAATTCGTAAGCCAGTGGATTACAACAGGAGCCAACATCTACTTCAATACGGGGAATGTGGGGGTAGGCAACACTAGTCCAGGAGAACTTCTATCATTAGGAACAGCAGGAACTACAAAAGGCGTTCTCTCATTATCTGGCAACACTTCAGGAAAAATAATTATTCAGCCCGCAGCTATCGCTGGTTCTTATACTTTAACTCTACCAAACGCCCAGGGAGGTGCTTCCACCAGTTTACAAAACGATGGTTTGGGTAACTTAAGTTGGGCTTCGGGCGGTAGTCCCGCCGGCGCGGTATCATTTTTTAACTTAGCCGCCTGCCCTGTGGGTTGGACAGAGCTTACTGCCGCAAGAGGTAGGTACATTGTAGGGTTGCCGCTCGCTGGAACGCTTGCAGGAACAGCAGGGACGGCTTTGTCTAACCTTGAGGATAGACCGGTTGGCCAACACTCGCATGGCCTGCAGAATGTTTCTAACTCTGCGCCGTGGAACTGGAATGGTGCGTGGGAGTTAGGACAAAACTCTGGTTCATCTGGTTCAACTGATGCTGCGGGGTCAGTTGCCGGCACCAACGCTCCCTACGTTCAACTCCTCGTGTGCCAGAAAAGTTAACGCCACTTTTTATAGTTATGTGGCGATTCTGCCGGGTCTGGCGGTAGTGGAAATCCAAGTGGTGGAGTTGGCGTCTTAGATGTTAACGGACGGAGTGGACTTCAATTAATCACACAACTTCTCGGCATCTAATAAAATATTTTAAGAAAAAGCGACCACTAAAAGGCCGCTTTTCGTTTTAATAAAAACATCTAAACATCATTTAGCTTGCAATAAAAATAAAAGGCCCTTTAAAGAGTCTTATATTATTTGTCGGGCCAGGCAGAATCCCTGCCTGCCGGCAGGCAGGGAACTGCCACTATAATCCAGCATCTTTTTGATTAGTCGGGCCACCCGGAATCGAACCGGGACTATACCCACCCCAAGGGTACGGACTACCACTATCCGATGGCCCGTCCAGCGGCTTTAATGCATTTGGCGCAGGCTACCATTTTTTTTCCTTCCGGAGAACGAAAAGATTGCAGGTTAGGATATTTCCTTGTCTTAGGCTGTGGATTATAATGGCCACGAAGCTTAACTCTGTGGCCTCTCATGATTGATCCTTTGTCGCAAACTTCGCACTTTTTCATTGATTCGGTATATTATAAGATTTAAAACAAATGGACAATAGCATATTGTTAATTGTATTTCAACTCGTGGTCCTGCTTTTTTCTGTAATGCTCCACGAAATCTCTCACGGTCTCGTAGCCCTGAGACTTGGAGACCAAACCGCTAAAGACGCCGGGCGTCTGACACTTAACCCAATTAGCCATCTTGATCCTTTCGGTTCGGTAATATTACCTATACTTCTTGTTTTGACTAATTCTCCGGTTGTCTTGGGTTGGGCTAAGCCAGTGCCTTATAATCCTAATGCTCTTTATAAAGATTTCCGATATGGTCCTTTAAAAGTTGCATTAGCGGGTCCATTATCTAATCTAGCCTTAGCTTTGGTTTTTGGTCTTATTATTAGATTCGGTATAGGGTTACTAAGTCCCACCATTTTAGGATTCCTATCAATCATCGTTTTAATGAATTGTTATCTGGCAGTTTTTAACTTAGTGCCCATTCCGCCTTTGGACGGCTCTAAGATATTTTCAGCTATTTTGCCGCCTCGTTATGCGCATATAATAGAAAATATAGGCTTGAGTGGAGTTTTGGTAGTAGTCCTTTTCCTTTATTTCTTTGGTTTTATTATCATGGTTCCAGCAGAAGCTTTATTTTATCTCTTTACGGGAGTGGGGGCTCTGTAGAGTGGGGAGGGTGAATTGACAAGCAAACTCCTTATCTGTAAGATATTCGCGATATGCCTACTATTCGTCAGCTTTTAAAGCGGGGCAGAACTAAATCGGCGCGCAAGGATAAAACCCCAGCCATGGGGATTTATTTTAATGTTATACAAAATCGCCCGGTGGCATCGCCTTCTCCCTTTAAAAGGGGTGTTTGCCTAAAGGTTTTTACCACCACCCCAAAGAAACCAAACTCTGCTTTAAGGAAGGTTGCTAGGGTCAGACTAACTAACGGTCAGGAAGTTACCGCCTACATCCCCGGAGAAGGGCACACTCTTCAGGAGCACTCCGTAGTTATGATTAGGGGAGGTAGGGTCAAAGATTTGCCCGGTGTGCGTTATCACATCGTGAGAGGCGTCCTGGACACCACTGGGGTCAACGCCCGTAAGCAGCAGAGAAGTAAGTATGGAGCCAAACGTGCCAAGAAATAACCATGAGAAAGAAAAAAAATTACAAAAGAGAATTTAATCCTGACGTTAAATATGATAGCGTCGCTTTAACACGTTTCACTAACTACATCATGGAAGATGGCCGTAAGTACGCTGCCGAGAAAGTCATTTACCGCGCCATGGATATCATTAAAGAAAAACTCAAGCTTGAACCTCTGGTTGTTTTTGAGAAAGCTTTGGAAAACGTTGCTCCGACCGTAGCTGTTGTTTCCCGCCGTGTTGGAGGCGCCAACTACCAGATACCGGAAGAAGTCAGGCCCGACAGAAAGTTTGTTCTAGCTGCCCGTTGGATAATTGCCGCAGCGCGAGCTAAGAAAGGCAAAGGTATGGGAGAAAAGTTGGCTGAAGAATTGCTCGCCGCTTATAATAACGAAGGCTCCGCCATCAAGAAAAAACAAGACGTCCACAGAATGGCCGAAGCGAACCGCGCCTTCGCTCACTTCTCTAGATAAAAATTCTCTATGTCACGTCTTTACCCTATAGAGAAAGTTAGAGATATTGGAATTATCGCCCATATTGATGCTGGCAAAACAACTGTGTCCGAGAGGGTGCTTTTTTATACCGGTATGTCCCACAAAATTGGCGAGGTTCACGAAGGAGAGGCCATTATGGACTGGATGGAACAGGAGCGTGAAAGGGGTATCACTATAACCTCTGCCGCTACCACTTGTTTCTGGACACCTACTTATAGGAACGGTGACAAAAACTTTGAATATCGCATAAATCTTATTGATACTCCTGGGCACATTGATTTCACAGTTGAAGTTAAGAGGTCTCTGCGTGTTTTGGACGGCGCCGTGGTTGTTTTCGATGGTGTGGCTGGCGTGGAACCCCAATCTGAAACTAACTGGCACTATGCAGATGAATATAATGTGCCACGCATATGTTTTATTAATAAATTAGATCGTATGGGCGCGAACTTTGAGAAAAGCCTTGCTTCCATTATAGAACGTTTAACACCCAACGCTATCCCTATTCAGCTTCCGATAGGATTGGAAGGTGATTTTTCTGGCGTCATAGATCTTATAAAAAACAAAGCTTATAAATTTGAAGGTGAGAAAGGTGACAGCATTGTAGAGATTCCAATTCCTGAAAATATGACATCTGCGGTTCTGAAAGCCAGACATCTCTTAGTGGAAAAGATTTCCGGCGAAGACGAAGCTCTCACTAATAAATACTTGGAAGGTCATGAAATCTCCGAGGATGAGCTTCGTGCCGCTCTTCGTAAAGCTACTATCAAGGTAAGTATCATTCCTGTACTTTGCGGTTCTGCTCTAAAAAATAAGGGCGTGCAATTGATGTTAGACGCCGTAGTTGATTACTTGCCTTCACCTGATGAATTGGCCGGAGTTAAGGGTGTGAACCCAGACACTAGCGAAGAAATTGTAAGACTCCCTAAAGATTCCGAACCTTTTACTGCCTTGGCTTTTAAAATCGCCAGTGACCCTTATGTTGGCAGTCTGACTTACTTCCGTGTTTACTCGGGAACCCTTAAGAGAGGCAGCTATGTTTCAAACGCCACTAAAAATTCCCAGGAAAGAATCGGCCGTATCTTAAAGATGCACGCGAATCACAGGGAAGAAATTGAAGAGATTTATACCGGAGAAATCGGCGCCTTGGTTGGGCTCAAGGACACTATGACGGGGGACACGCTTTGTGATCCCGAGCATCCGATTATTCTTGAATCCATTGTCTTCCCAGAGCCAGTCATCAGCCAGAAAATCAGCCCTAAAACTAAAGCCGACCAGGAAAAAATGGGTATGGCTTTGAAGAAGTTATCCCAAGAAGATCCTACTTTCCACGTTGGAGGTAATTCCGAAACCGGCGAAACCATTATTTCTGGTATGGGGGAACTTCATCTGGAAGTTTTTGTGGAAAGAATGAAGCGGGAGTTCGGAGTGGGAGCCGAAGTAGGCCGTCCTCAAGTTTCTTACAAGGAAACCATCACTGCTTCCGCTGAAGCTGAAGGTAAATATATCAAGCAATCCGGTGGACGCGGTCAATACGGCCACGCTGTCCTGGAAGTTAAGAACGGGCAGAGAGGCAGCGGTATTGTCTTCTTAAACGAAGTTAAAGGAGGTTCTGTCCCTCACGAATATATTCCTGCGATTGAAAAAGGCGTTAACGAGGCCATAGCTAAAGGCGTAGTAGCTGGGTTCCCGATAGTGGACATAGAAGTTACCCTGACAGATGGTTCCTATCACGAAGTGGATTCATCTGAAGCTGCTTTTAAAATTGCCGGTTCTATGGCTCTGCAGGAAGCCGTGAGGCGCGCTAAGCCGATAGTGCTTGAACCTATAATGAGATTACAGGTTATTGCTCCCGGTGATTTCTTGGGAGACGTGACTGGCGACATTTCCTCCAAGCGTGGCAGGATTGAAGCCATGAACGACAGGGGAACGATTAAAGTGGTTGAGGCTAAGGTGCCGCTTTCCGAAATGTTTGGTTACGCCACTAAGCTAAGGAGCATGACTCAGGGTAGGGGTTCATTTACTATGGAGTTCGCTGCCTATGAGGCCGTACCTAAGAGTATGGAGTCATTGATTGCCGAAGGTAAGAAGTAAATACAAACACCCTTAAAGGTGGTGCTGTGTTGACACATAGACATCTTTTTACTAAACTCTTGTGGCAGTTTTAACAAAAATTAACAAAAAGAGTCGAAGCTCAAAAAATAGCATAAAACAAAAACATGGCAGAGAAAGAAAAATTTGATAGGGTTAAGCCGCACTTAAATGTGGGAACTATCGGTCACGTTGATCACGGTAAAACAACTTTGACCGCGGCCATCACCCACGTCCTTCACTTAAAGGGTTGGACCAAGAAAGAGGAGTCTGTTGATATGATTGACAACGCTCCTGAAGAAAAAGCTCGTGGCATCACGATTGCTTTGCACCACTCCGAGTATGAATCTGAGAGCAGGCACTATGCTCACATTGATGCCCCTGGCCACGCCGATTACATCAAGAACATGATTACCGGAGCCGCTCAGATGGACGGAGCCGTTCTGGTGGTTTCCGCCGCCGACGGCCCGATGCCGCAGACCAGGGAACACATTCTTCTGGCCTATCAGGTAGGAGTTCCTAAAATCGTTGTTTTCTTAAACAAGTGCGATACGGTGGATGACAAAGAACTCATTGATCTTGTCGAAGCCGAAGTCAGAGAACTTTTGAAGAAGTACAACTTCCCCGGAGACGAAACCCCTATTATTAGAGGTTCGGCCGTTAAGGCTCTAGCTACTACTTCTGCCGATTCAGAGGAAGCTAAGCCGATTCTAGAGCTCGTTAAGGCTTTAGATGAATACATTCCTGTGCCACAGAGAGATTTAGACTTGCCGTTCTTGATGCCAGTAGAAGACATCTTCTCCATTGAGGGCCGCGGTACTGTTGTCACTGGGAGAATTGAGAGAGGCGTAGTTAAGGTTAACGAAGAAATTGAAATAGTCGGTTTGAAGCCGACTGCCAAAACCGTTATTACCGGCATTGAAATGTTCAATAAGTTATTGGATGAAGGCAGGGCCGGAGACAATGTTGGTTTACTTCTCCGCGGACTTAAAAAAGAAGATGTGGAGCGTGGTCAGGTCTTGGCTAAGACTGGATCCGTTACACCGCATACTGAATTTGAAGCCGAGGTTTATATCTTGAGTAAGGAGGAAGGTGGAAGACACACTCCGATTTTCTCTGGTTACAAGCCACAGTTTTACATTAGAACCACCGATGTGACTGGTGAGGTTACGCTGCCGGCAGGAACCGAAATGGTTATGCCAGGGGACACAATCAAGTACACCGTTAAGCTCATCGCTCCGGTAGCCTTGGAAGAAAAGACCCGTTTTGCTATCCGCGAAGGAGGTAAAACTGTGGGAGCAGGTGTAGTTACCAAGATCATCAAATAAACAACGTGGCTAAAGACAAAGAGGCGATTTCGGGAGATAAGTTGAGATTAAGGATACGGTCTTACGACAATCGTCTCATTGATAGCTCCTGCAGGCAAATCATAGAGACTTTAAGAAGGCATGACGCCAAGATATCGGGCCCCATACCACTACCCACTGAATTCAAAAGGTATACTGTTAATCGCTCTACCTTTGTCCACAAGAAGTCCAGGGAACAGTTTGAAATGAGGGTTCATAAGAGGTTAATAGACATCATAAAGCCTGTCCCGAAGATTATAGAGTCATTGCAAGATTTGAATCTGCCGGCAGGAGTAGACATCGAAATCAAGATGGTGTAAACTATCCCGTTAGAGGATAGCCAAATAACAAGAATGAATGGCCGGCCCGTCCGGTCATTTGTTTAGATTATTTTTGAGTTATGGATTATTTAACTGGTAAAAAAATGAAAATGGACCAAATCTGGCAGGACGATAAAGTCGTTCCGGTCACTTTAGTCAAAATGGATGCCGATCCTGATTTTGAAGTTGGCAAGCTAGTTAAAGTTAGCGGTACTTCTAAGGGACGCGGCTTCCAAGGCGTAGTGAAGCGTCACGGTTTCGGCGGCGGCCCCAAGAGCCACGGCCAGAAGAATCGCCTCCGCGCTCCTGGATCAATCGGCAGCACCGCTCCTCAAAGAGTCTGGCCTGGCAGGCGTATGGCTGGCCACATGGGAGTGGATAGAGTCACTATCAAAAACCTGAAGATCGTGGAGATAGACAGAGAAAACAAAATTATCTTCTTAAGAGGTGCTGTCCCGGGAGCTAGGAACGGTAAAATTCAAATTTATAAATAATGAACGCTGATTTATACAATTTAAAGAATGAGCGCGCCGGCACAATGGAGTTGCCAGAGCGTGTTTTTGGCGTTAAGTGGAATCCTGATTTAGTTCACCAAGCTTTGCGGGTTCAGTTAAACGGCAGGCGTAATCAGTCAGCTCACGCCAAAGGTAGAAGCGAAGTCTCTGGAGGAGGCAAGAAACCTTGGAGGCAGAAGGGAACCGGTCGAGCTAGGCACGGTTCTATTAGATCTCCCATATGGAAAGGAGGAGGAGTTACTCATGGTCCGACGAAAGAAAGAGACTACACTTTGAAAATCAATAAGAAAATGAAGCAGTTGGCTATTTTTTCGGTACTCGCCAGGCGTTTTAAAGACGGTGAAATAAAAATTGTTGATTCATTGACCATAAAAGAACCTAAAACAAAAATTTTGAACGATTCTCTAAAAGGTTTTATTCAGGAGAAAAAAGTGACTTTGAATGCCTTAATCATTCCTGCTGAGGGAGACAAGAATATCTATAAAGCTACCAGGAATTTAGTTAAGGTTGGGGCTACGAGCGCCAAATCTTTGAATATCTATGATTTGCTCCATCACAAGCAAATATTAATGGATAAGTCGGCTGTATCTGTAATTAACGAACACTACAATGAGATCTAACCATTTACTTATAAAAAAACCGTGGATCAGTGAGAAGTCTACCGAAATGAGCGGCTTAGGTAAGTATGTGTTTGCCGTGGAGCCAAACGCGGTGGCCTCTGAAATCGCTAAAGCCGTTGAGTCTATTTATAAAGTCCACGTTGTTAATACTAATGTGATTAACAGAGTTTCAAAAGGCAAAAAATTCAAGAAAGTTATTGTTACATTGAAAGCCGGGGAAAAGATTGATATTGTACCTCACTAAACTGATATGAAACGCTATAAACCTTATACAGCCTCAAGAAGGCAAATGACGACCGTTGAGTACGGCGTCTTAACCGATATCCCTCGTCTGAAGTCAAAGACGAAGAGACTTAAAACCCACGCTGGTCGCAATCATCATGGCCGAATTACTACTCGCCACCAAGGCGGAGGTTTAAAGAAGATATATAGAATGGTTGATTTTAAACAAGCTAAGTTAAACGTCCCGGGTAAGGTAGAGGCGCTTGAATATGATCCGTACAGGAGCGCTTTCATTATGAGGGTTGTTTATAAAGATGGAGACAGGCGTTATCATTTGGCGCCCCGTGACATCAAAGTTGGTGATCCGGTCTTAACCTCACCTAAAGCCACCTTAACCGTAGGCAACAGAGTTCCCTTGAAGAATATTCCGGTTGGTTACGGTATTCATAATGTTGAACTTGCTCCGGGCAGGGGCGGAGCTATAGTGAGAAGCGCCGGCAGTCAGGCTCAGGTTTTGGCTCATGAAGAGGGTTACACTCAATTGAAGCTTCCCTCCGGAGAGATCAGAAGAGTTTTGTGGAATAACTTAGCTTCTTTAGGACAGGTTTCTA
Organism: uncultured Candidatus Saccharibacteria bacterium; assembly: GCA_964360065.1. Classification (GTDB taxonomy): domain Bacteria; phylum Patescibacteriota; class Minisyncoccia; order UBA6257; family Colwellbacteraceae; genus 2-12-FULL-43-11. The sequence goes on along the minus strand of CAYHTW010000001.1, from coordinate 35,244 downwards.
ATTCTGACTATAACCTGATTAACATCGGTAAAGCAGGGCGGTCCAGGCAGCTTGGTATTAGGCCTACTGTCCGCGGCAGTGCCATGAATCCGGTTGATCATCCATACGGTGGAGGTGAAGGTAGGCAGCCCAGAGGTACTAAGCGTCCTAAAACTCTTTGGGGCAAGGTTACCGGCGGCAGAAAGACCAGGAACAAAAAGAAGTGGTCTCATGTTGTTATCGTGTCCCGCAGGCCGAATAAAAGAATTAAAAAATAATATACCCATGCCTAGAAGCTCTAAAAAAGGACCTTACATTGACGCCAAGCTCTTGAAAAAAGTGAGCCAGCTTAAGGCCGGGGATAAAACCGTTATCAAGACTTGGGCCAGAAGCGCTACGATTACTCCGGAATTTATCGGTTTTGTTATGGGTGTCCATAACGGCAAGGATTTTGTGAACATTGTGATTACGGAAGATATGGTTGGGCACAAGCTGGGTGAGTTTTCTCTGACCAGGAAATTCGTTAAACACGGAGGTAAAATGCAGAAAGAATTGGAAACAGCAGCGGCTATATCCGCTGCCGCTCCTGCATCCGCCGCCGCTAAGCCGGCTGCTGGAGGTAAGAAATAAAAGATATGAATAAAGCCAAAGCTACAATCTACAACTTAAGAATTGCCCCCCGAAAGGTGAGATTAGTTTCGGATATCCTGAAGGGCAAAACAGTCAACGAAAGTATAGCTCAGTTGCAATTGATGCCGTGGCGTTCTGTCCCCTCCATTTCTAAGCTTTTAAAGTCCGCCGTGGCTAACGCCAAAAATAAAAATATGGACGTCAATAAGCTTTTTATAGAGTCCATCACCGTTAATCAGGGCCCGATGTTAAAACGTTTCCTGCCGAGAGCTCAAGGCAGAGCTACACCTATTCAGAAGAAGATGAGTCATTTGAGTGTTACTCTCGGAGAAAAGGAGAATCTTGTTAACAGATATACTATCTATGAAGTTAAGAAAGAGAAGAAATCTAAAGTTGACCACAGCGGTCACGATCATAAGCCGAAGGCCGATGCGGTAAAGAAAGTGGGTGATGAGTTTAAGCCTGGATTCTTCAAGAAAATGTTCCAAAGGAAATCAATTTAAAAACATGGCAACTAAGATCAGACCCGATTCGTTCAGATTAGGCATTACCAAACCTTGGAGTTCCAGGTGGTTTTCCCGTAAGAATATGGGCCAGTTCCTAAAAGAGGATGAGGCTATTAGGAAGATTATCATGAAGAAGATCGGCTTAGCCGGAGTTGCCTCCATTGATATTGAGCGCACCGGCGAAAAGTGCCGCGTTACTATCAAAGCTTCCAGGCCAGGCCTTATCATCGGCCGTGGCGGTAAAGGCATAGAGGACTTGGATAAAGAATTGCAGAAAGTATTTAAGGCTAAAACTGCCCTGAACCTTAACGTTGAAGAATTAAGACGCACTGAAGTTTCCTCTCAAGTTATAGCTCAAAACATTGCCTGGGACTTGGAGAAAAGAATTAGGTTCAGAAGGACTATCAAAAAGTATCTTGATACTATCATGCAGAACAGGGGTGTTCAGGGAGGCAAGATTGCCATTAGTGGCAGGCTTGACGGAGGTGAAATCGCCAGACGCGAACACTTATCTAAGGGTAAACTGCCACTCTCAACATTAAGAGCCGATATAGATTATGGAGAGGCGACTGCTTTTACTACTTACGGCACTGTAGGTATTAAGGTTTGGATTTACAAAGGCGAAATTTTTGACAAAGAAAAAAATAATTAGAACATGCTTATACCCAAAAAAGTAAAACACAGAAAGTGGCATAAGGGCAGGAACCGCAAGCGTACCGTGGATGGGAGGGGCGCCACTATTTCTTACGGTTCTTACGGCTTGAAGGCTCTGGAGTCGGCTTGGATTACCTCTCGTCAGATTGAGGCCGCTAGGCGTACGGTGAGTAACTTTACCAAGCGTGGCGGTAAATTCTGGATCAGAATTTTCCCAGATAAGCCTATTACAAAGAGGCCCCCTGAAGTCACCATGGGTGGTGGTAAAGGTTCTGTTGATCACTACGTTTTTCCGGTTCGTCCTGGCAGGATTCTGTTCGAAATAGACGGTATTTCCGAAGAAATGGCTAATCGTGCCTTAACTCTTGCGGGTCACAAGTTGCCGGTTAAAACTAAGGTAGTTAAGGAATAAATAAGATGAAGAGAAAAGAAATAGAAAACTTAAAAGCCAAAAGTAGCACCGAGCTTCAAAAGCGGCTTAAGGAAAGTGAAGAACTTTTAAGTTCTTCTAAGTTTGACTTGGCAGCTGGGAAAGTGAAGAATATATTTCTTATTAAAGATACTAAGAAGACCATCGCTAGAATAAAAACATTTATTAAGGAAAGAGATTTGCAAAATAATGGCTAACGAAATTATAAAACTTAAAAGGAGATTATCTGGCAAGGTTGTGAGCGACAAGATGCAGAAAACTGTTGTGGTTGAAGTTGTTCGTCTGAAGATTCACCCCAAGTATGGCAAGCAGTACAAGGTGACAGATCGCTTTAAGGCTCACGATGAGAGTAACGAAGCTAAGGTCGGTGATCATGTGATTATAGAAGAGACCAAACCCAAGTCGCGGGAAAAGAGGTGGATAGTGGTTAAAAACTAAAAGGATGATTCAAGAAAGATCCATATTAAAAGTAGCGGATAATAGTGGAGCCAAAACCATCAGGGTTTTCAGAATCCCAGGTGGCAGTCGTAAAAGGTATGCCAAATTGGGAGATATAGTTATCGCTTCCGTCCAAGTTGCCGAGCCTAGGAAAGCTGTTAAGAAAAAGGATATTGTTAAGGCTGTTATAGTCCGCACTAGGAATCATATCAGGCGTCCTGACGGCAGTTACATCAAATTTGACGACAACGCCGCTGTTTTGGTTGATAAGAAAGAGCCCAAGGCGACCAGAATTTTCGGACCAATACCTAGAGAACTAAAAGAATTAGGTTACGATAAAATAATTTCTTTGGCGCAGGATATAGTTTGATATAGTCTAAAAATATGAACATCAAGAAAGGAGATAAAGTTTTAATATTAAAAGGCCGGGACAAGGGTAAGTCCGGCAAGGTTCTTAAGGTTAGGACTGCGGAAGGCAAGATTATAGTTGAGGGTCTAAATCTGGTTAAAAAGAACGTTAAAGCCAGGAAGCAGGGGGAGAAGGGCCAGATTATCAGTATTTCCGCTCCAATTACAGTTTCTAAAGTTATGTTGATCTGTTCTGTCTGTGGTAAGCCTACTAGGGTTGGCCACATGATAATCGGGGATAAAAAAGAAAGAGTTTGTAAAAAATGCAAAGCCACAAATTAGTAAAAATAGTAGTTTCAGTGGGTGTGGGTAAGATGAGGCAGAGCAATGCCCAGTTTGATGACAAAATTCTCCCTGGTCTTTTAGGGGAGCTTGCCCTTATCGTCGGCCAGAAACCAGCTACCAGAAAAGCCAAGAAATCCATCGCTGCTTTCAAGTCACGTGAAGGAGATACTATCGGCGCTATGGCTACTTTGAGAGGTAAAAGAATGCAAGATTTCTTTAACCGTTTCATCAACGTTTCCTTACCTCGCGTTAAAGACTTTAGGGGCATTGATACTGGCAATTTTGATGATAGAGGGAACTTGACAATAGGTATTAAAGAGCATACTGTTTTTTCTGAGATTAATCCTGAAGTGTCCCGTACCAACTTCGGAGTTGAGGTGACTTTTGTTGCCGGCACAAAGACCAAGGCGGAGGGTATGGAATTCTTTAAAAAAATAGGAGTCCCTCTAAAAAAGTAAAATGGCCAAATCATCAGTCATAGCTAGGGCGAATAAAAAGCCGAAATACAGCACTAGGGCCGTCAGGCGTTGTTTTCGTTGTGGCAGGAAAAGGGGTTATATTAGGGATTTTGATTTGTGCAGGATTTGTTTTAGAGAACTAGCCGGTCGGGGCATGATCCCAGGAGTTAAAAAAGCTTCTTGGTAAGAATATGTATATAGATACTTTAATTAGAATTAAAAACGCTATGACTAGAGAAAAGGACCGGGTTAAGGTGCCTTATTCTCAGTTTGAAGAAAATGTTTTGGAATCTTTGGTCAAGACTGGTTACTTAAACGAAATCCAGAAAAAGGGTAGGGGGGTAAAGCGTGTGATAGAGATTAAATTGAAGTATGACAAAGAAGAGAAGTCTCGCATCTCCGATATTAAGCTTATCAGCCGCCCGTCTAAAAGAGTCTATGTAGGTTGGAAAGATATCAAGAAGTCTCACCAAGGATACGGCAATTTCTTTTTATCAACTCCAAAGGGAGTAATGGTTGATAAGGAGGCAAGAAGAAACAAACTTGGAGGGGAACTTCTTTTTGAAATTTGGTAAAAATATTATGTCTAAGATAGGTAAACAACCAGTAACTATACCGCCGGGTGTAACCGTTTCGGAGAAAGACGGCTCGCTTGAGGTCAAGGGTAAAAACGGCGCCTTGACTGTAAAAATGTTAAAGGGTGTTAAGGTTGCCATCAAAGACAATGAAATTGTTTTTGTTCCGGTAATTAAGGATAAACAGACGGTCAGCAATTGGGGTACAGTGAGAGCCCTAACCGCTAACGCTGTACAAGGGGCCACAGAGGATTTTGTTAAAGAACTTGTTATTGAAGGCGTGGGTTTTAAGGCTGAAGTTAAAGCAACTAATTTGGTTTTGAACGTTGGGTTTTCCCACCCAGTTAGTTTCGCTATACCCGAGGGCATTAAGATTGTTGTAGCTAAAGATTTGGTTACTCTCTCTGGCGCTAATAAAGAAGTTGTCGGCGAAACTGCCGCTAAGATTAGAAGAATCAAAAAGCCTGAACCTTATAAGGGTAAGGGTATAAGATATAAGGGTGAAGTAATTAGAAGGAAGGATGGCAAGAAGGCTACCACCTCTGCTTAAAATTATGGTTACTAAACTATTAAATAAAATTAGGGATAGGAGGTCTAATAGGGTTAGGGCTAGAATTAACGGTACGGTCGAAAAGCCCAGACTTTCAATCTTCAGGAGCAACAAATATTTGTACGCCCAGCTTATCGACGACTCATCTGGAAAGACTCTTATGTCCTTCTCTACTCTTGGAGCCGGTAAGAATAAGTCTCATGAGACTAAAGTTTCCGCATCTACTGCCTTAGGCAAGGCCGTAGCCGCCGGTATGAAGCATGCTAATTTGACAGTCGTGATTTTTGACAGAGGCAGATACGCTTATCATGGCAGAGTCCGAGCCGTAGCAGAGGCCTTAAGAGAAGAGGGAATAAAGGTATAAACATATAGCCATGGAAAGAGACAGAAATAGGTTTAAGAAAGATAACTTAGAGGAAGCGGTCATTGATTTAAGGAGAGTCACTAGGGTTGTCTCCGGAGGTAAAAGAATGAGGTTTAGAGCTACAATGGTGGTTGGGGATCTTAAAGGTAAGGTTGGAGTTGGTGTGGCTAAAGGCTTGGATGTTGAGCAGGCTATTACTAAAGCTAGGAATACCGCCAAAATGAATATGATTGATGTTAAGATGAATGGCAAGACTATCCCTCATGAGGTCAAAGCTAAATTTGGCGCGGCTTCGGTTTTAATTAAACCCGCCGTAGTCGGTCATGGATTAGTCGCCGGAGGAGCTCCCCGAGTTGTTCTGAAATTAGCTGGAGTGAAAGACGTTACCGCAAAATGCCTCGGAGCTAGCAGCAATAAATTAAACTATGCCGTGGCGACCATAATGGCTTTAAAAACTATTAGATCCAAATAATATGCAGTTACATACCTTACAACCAGATCACGATTTAAGAAGTAAGAAGCGCATTGGCCGTGGCGGCAAACGTGGCACTACTTCAGGCCGTGGTACTAAGGGTCAGAAAGCCAGGTCCGGACACAGAATTAGACCAGCCGAGAGGGATTTAATTCAACGCTTGCCTAAACTGCGCGGTTCTAAGAATAAGACCAAGCAAGGTAAAAAGGTCAGAGTTTTTAAGAAAGCTTAGTATATATGTTTGACAAAGTTCTCACTATTTTCAGGGTTCAGGAACTTAGAAATAAGCTTCTTGCGATTGGCGTAGTCTTGGTTTGCTTCCGAGTGCTGGCTAATATTCCAGTGCCTGGAGTTAATCCAGAAGCCTTAAGGAGCTTTTTGTCAGGTAACGAATTCTTAGGTTTATTTAATATTTTAGCTGGCGGCTCACTTGCGAATCTTTCTATAGTCATGTTGGGCTTGGGCCCCTACATTACTGCCACCATCATCATGCAGCTTCTAACTATGATTTTCCCTAAATTGAAGAGGCTTTACTATGAGGAAGGCGCCCAAGGCAGATCTAAATTTAACCGCATCTCTAGATATTTAACTGTTCCTTTAGCCGCCCTTAACACTTACGCCTTCTTAAGGGTTCTGGCCTCTCAGGGAGTAATCGGAGAGCTTAGCATGACTCAGATATTAATTAACGTAATAGTGGTTACTGCCGGCACCATGATTTTAGTTTGGTTTGGAGAAATTATTACAGAACAAAAAATGGGCAATGGAACCTCACTCCTTATCTTCGCCGGTATTGTTAGCGGGCTACCCTTGGCCATAGGGCAAGCCTACGCAAGCTACATACCTGGCGCCACTCCTATTACTACATATCTGATTTTTATCGTTTTGGCTCTCATAGTTACTGGCGGAGTTGTTATGCTTAACGAGGGGGAGAGAAAGGTTCCTGTTTCTTATGCCAAGCGGATTCGCGGCAATAAAGTTTATGGAGGAGTTTCCTCTTATTTACCCCTGAAGGTTAACCAGGCCGGAGTTATCCCGATTATCTTTGCTATTTCAATACTTCTTTTCCCGGGATTCTTTGGAGGAATTTTGGCCCACTTTTGGCCCTCTGTCGGAACGGTTATAAATGCCTGGTCGCAGGAGTTGGTTACTAATCAGTACATCTATGCCGCAGCTTACTTCTTCCTGGTTTTCGTCTTCACCTACTTCTACACTTCAGTTACTTTTGACCCAGCTGAGATTTCCAAGAATTTGCAGAGATCCGGAGGTTTCGTTCCTGGCATCAGACCCGGAGAATCCACTGGAGGGTTTTTAAAGAAGATAATTTCCAGAGTTACTCTCTTCGGAGCCACCTTCTTGGGTCTGATAGCGGTACTCCCTACGTTTACTCAGTTAGTATTCAGCGAAATTCAGTCTCTTACTATTGGAGGCACGGCGCTTCTCATTGTCGTAGCCGTGGCGCTGGACACCGCCAAACAAATAGACTCTCAGGTTGCAGCTAGAGAATATGACACGCTTAGGTAAGCGTGTCATATCGGCTGTATAATTAAATTAATGCAGCCACGTTTTGTTAAACCTAAAGTCATAGTCATATACGGCCCTCCTGGCGCCGGTAAGGGCACCCAAGCTGATTTAACAGCCCGTTATTTCGGTTTTACTCATTTTGATACTGGTAAGTACTTAGAATCTTTAGTGCACGACCCAGTGGCTTTAAAGAGTGCTGAAGTGCGTAGAGAGAGAACTCTTTTTGATACCGGCAAACTTCTCTCAACCTCGTGGGTTTTAAAAGTTGTAGGTTTAAGGATGGAAGAAATCGCCCGTGCCGGCTTAGGGCTAGTATTAAGTGGTTCGCCACGTACTGTCAGTGAAGCCAAAAACTTACTTCCGATTATGAAGAAACTCTACGGTCGCAAAAACATGCTTTTCTTTCTTCTGAAAGTCTCGCCAGAAACCTCTATAAAAAGAAATAGCAGTAGGCTGATTTGCTCGGTTTGTGGCTCACCGCTCCTAAGAGTCATGGGCACCGAGAACTTTACGACTTATAATCCTTGTCCTTTCTGTGGTGGGAAGCTGGTTAAAAGAACCCTAGATCGTCCTTCAATTATCAGAGACAGATTAGTTGAATTCAATCTTAAAACCCTACCAGTCTTCACAGCTATCCGAAAAGATGGTTATAGGGTTGTGGAAATAAAAGGAGATGCTTTGCCTTTCAAGGTTTTTAATTCCGTTAAGAAAGAAATTATGAAAGTATAAGCCTCATAAATAAATTGAGCTTAATTAAGACGGAAAGCCAAATAGAGAAAATCAGACAATCTGGCAAGATTCTCGGTTCTGTTTTGCGTGAACTAAAGAACATTGCTAAGCCTGGGATAACGTTACTGGAGCTTGATAATGTGGCTTATAATCTTATTAAAGAAAAGGGCGGCAAGCCGGCCTTCCTGGGTTATAAGCCGGATGGAGCCATGAAAAAGTTTCCATACACTCTATGTGCTTCAGTCAATGACACTATCGTGCATGGTTTACCATCGGCTTATAAGTTGGTTTCAGGCGATGTTCTAAAGTTGGACTTAGGAGTGGACTTCCACGGAGGGATTACCGATGCAGCCGTCACTGTTCCTATAGGCAAAGTAGGGAAAGATGCCCTTAGTCTTATTAAGACTACCAGAGACGCTCTCGTAGAAGCCATTAAGGTGGTTAAAGATGGACACACTTTAGGGGACATAGGCCACGCGGTTACCCGTACAGTGGAAAGAAGTAATTTTAAGGTTATAGAAGGGTTAACGGGGCATGGCGTCGGTAGCGCAATCCACGAAGACCCCGTTATCTACAATTACGGCAAGCCAGGCAAAGGACTTCCACTTAAAGCTAATATGGTGATAGCCATAGAGCCCATGACCAGTGTCTCCACCAAGAGAGCCGTTCAACTGCCAGATGACAGCTTTGTGACTGCTGATGGTAGTCTTTCGGCCCATTTTGAACATACTATTCTTGTTACGCTTAAAGGAGGAGAAGTTTTAACTGGTTGATCCTAAGGGCTTACCTAAATTTCGTATTTAAGTACCCCGCCTGTGGAATTAATATAGACAGTGTTTTTATCTTCGTCATAAGAAAAGTCTTTAATGTTAGAGGCTATCTTGAAGGAGTTCACGGGGTCAATTTCGCTGATTTCACTAAAGTAGAGAGAGTCATCGCTTTGTAATAAGAGGTGATTATTATCTTTGTACCAGACAATTTTGCTCAAATTGCCGGCAACACCATTCTTAATGTTCGCATACTTTAATTTATCTGTATCGTAAACGTGAAGCGACTGATCATTGTCTCCAAAAGCTATTAACTTACCGCTGTCTGATACTGCGAAAAGTTTCGCTTTGTCGGCAATTTTTACTGGGTTGTCGCCGAAGATGAGATCCAACTCACCACTCTGGTATAGAGTAACGACTCCGCCAGAAGATGTGCCTGCAAAATCTTTTATAGTTTTCAGGTCTGAGAGAGGAGCAAGTTTAGTAGTAGTTCTGAAGATTAGGTTGTAGCGATAAAGCCCGTCTGAAATATAAAAGAAAAGGTTGTTTCCTTGCGTTTTGAATTCGGTAGTGCCATCTGCCACTTTTTCTATCGTAGATCTGGATGTATCTATGTTGTAAAGAGCCCCGCGGCTTCTTACTATAAGTCTATCTTTATTGAAGGGATGGAAGGTCACTTTGAGTATTGATACTGTCCCAAAGAGCCCTAGTTTGTCTTCTTTAAGGTTATTAAAAATATCGTTGATATTGAGATATGAGTTGGGATTAGAAAGGCTGATCAGGTAGTAATTTTTATTCCCATTATCATAAGTTATAACTGAATCATTCGGGGTCGTATCTACTATTTTACTCCCAGGTATCTTTACCCCGTCGGCATAGATGCTTTTATTCCTTTCTGTGATGAGAATATCTCCAAGTAGTTCTATCTTGTCGGCGGGTTCAGCGATTTTCACGGGTTCTTTCTGGGGGACCATAACAATACTATCAAAAACATTAACTAACGATGGAGAGACCTTGACGTTTTTCTGCCAGTCAAAGTAACCGTCGTCACGAAGCACCAGACGATATTCTCTTTCTCTTAAGTTATCTACGAGTGTCCCAGCTTGGAAAAAACTGGAAGTATTTTTGATCTTCTTTCCATCAAGGCAAATCTCCACTTCGGCTGGAGTACTTTTAATGTAGATACCGCCCGTTTCACTGAAGGTCAGGTTGGTTAAGTCCAGCTTAATACCGAATGAATATGCCACCAAAAACCCCCCCACTATAAAGAAAAAGAGGGCAGAAATCCGGAATAATAGTTTTCTGGAACGAGAAGACATTATTCTATATAATAGAGGGCGTGCGATTTGTTGTAAACGGCGGGTGTAAACTCCGCGGAGAGATTGAGGTTTTCGGTTCCAAAAACGCCGCTACTCCTACAATTGCCGCCACTATCCTCGCGACACAGCCCTGTATCCTCTCTAATGTTCCTAAAATAGGGGATGTTCTAACCTTGCTTACTATTCTGGAGAGTATGGGGTCTTATATTAAGTGGGAGGGGGAAGTTCTCAAAATAGATAATTGCGACCTTAATCCGGTTACTTTAAACATGACTTTAGTCCGCAATATCAGGTCATCTGTTTTACTTATTGGTCCGATGTTGGCCCGTTTCGGAAAGGTTTCCTTAGGGACTCCAGGGGGCTGCCTCATAGGAGCCAGACCATTGGATGCTCATCTGGAAGCTCTTAAAGAAATAGGTGTAAGTGTTGAATACGACGCCGCGTCAGATATGTATGAGCTCAAAGCTCCCTCTCCCAGAAAATTGCGAAATAAAGTAGTATTGACTGAATTCAGTGTCACGGCCACCGAAAATTTAATGATGTTAGGAACTGCTATGCCATCGCTGGAAATAGAGCTCGCTGCCGCGGAGCCTCACATCCAAGATCTAGGGAGGTTCTTGGAGAAGTTGGGTTTTGTGCTTGGTGGCCTAGGAACTCACAATATAAGAATATTCGGTAGTAAAGATGTTCCCACTGCTGGAACTTATCACACTATAATGCCTGATCCAATTGAGGCTGGGACTTTTATGGTTCTTGGAGCTTTAGCTGCCGAAAGTCTATCTATCAGAAACGTTCCGGTGACCTTTATGACGTCACCCATTAAAAAATTACAGGAGTTCGGCGTTGATTTAAAAATACTGAAGGAGACGGTAATAGTAAAAAACAGCCTTAAAAATCTCAAAGGCACGAAGATTCAGACTCTGCCCTACCCAGGTTTCCCGACTGATTTGCAGGCTCCTTATGGCGTGCTCGCCACGCAAAGCGATGGTCCGAGTCTTATTTTTGACACCCTCTACGAAGGCAGGTTAAGATACATATACGAGCTTCAAAAGATGGGCGCCCGAGCCGAAATTTTGGACGACCATCGTGCAGTTGTTCATGGGCCGACCACTCTCCACGGAGCAGAAATAAAAAGTCTTGATCTTCGGGCCGGAGCCACTCTCGTTATCGCTGCTCTAATAGCTGAAGGTAGAAGTACATTAGATGGCGCCGAAACTATTGATAGAGGTTACGCCAGATTAGAAGAAAGATTAAGGTTACTCGGAGCCGAAATAGAACGCATTAAATAAATGTTTGTTAAGCGCATAGGTATAGACTTAGGAACCACCAATACCGTTGTCTTCGTCCCAGGAAATGGGTTTGTTATTAACGAACCGACCATCGTGGCCTTAAGTCTGCCAGAAAATTCAGTTATGGCTGTAGGTATAGAGGCTAAGGAAATGATCGGCCGTACTCCCGGCGACATCACTGCTTACCGCCCCCTAAAAGACGGTGTTATAGCCGATTATTATATTACAAGAGCCATGCTGAAATACTTCATCTACAAAGCCATAGGGAAGTGGAATTTGATTAGCCCGGACTTAGTTATCTCAGTCCCAGCTGGCATTAGCCCTACTGAAAAAAGAGCTGTAGTTAATGCCGCCAAAGAATCCGGTGCCAAAAATGCCTACGTGGTCCGTGAGCCATTGCTCGCTGCTTTGGGGGCAGGCGTTGCTATAAATTCTTCCTCTGGGAATATGATTATTAATATTGGCGGAGGTACTTCTGAAGTTGCCGTTATTTCACTCGGAGGCATTGTTTGCTCCGCGAGCTTAAGAGTGGCCGGTAATAAATTTGACGCAGCTATTATGAGTTACGTTAAGAAAAAGTATTCCATTTCCATTGGAGAACAAACAGCTGAAGCTATTAAGATAGGTGCCGGTTCGGCCCTCCCCATGAAGAATAAAATTGAATTTCAATTCAGAGGCAGGAATTTGGTTTCAGGCCTTCCTAAAGACCTTATTATTAACTCCAATGAAGTAGCTGAAGCTCTTAATCCTAGCCTGATGGAAATAGCTTCTTCTGTCTCTTCGGTTTTTAATGAAACTCCTCCTGAGCTCGTAGCCGATGTTATGGAAAAGGGCGTCATCCTATCGGGTGGGAGCTCAGGGTTAAGAAACATAGATGAGTTCTTTAGGCGTCTATTGGGAGTTGAGATGTATGTAGCCGAAGATCCTATCCTTTGCGTGGCTAAAGGTACTGGTATAATTTTAGAACATCTGGATATCTATAAGAGAACTTTACTCAATAAAAACTAATGTTGCTTGGCCATGATAAGTTAGAAAAAACATTTACTCGCCTCGCCAAAAAGGGGAATCTTTTTCACGGTTATATCTTCTTCGGAGAAAAAAGTGTTGGCAAAGCCGCTTTTGCACGCAACCTGGCCAATCTCCTGGAGTTTGGCGAGTTTAGGGAGTCAGAAGAATCCAATAAGAGAGTTCTTACAGAAGCGTTTGTTATTTCCTCTCTGGCAGAATCAGAATCTATAGGTATAGACGAAATCAGAGACTTAAAGCATTTTCTTTACTCCAAGCCGGTCAACTCTGTCTACAGGATGGCTATCATAGACGGCGCAGATCAGCTAACCAATCAGGCCCAGAACGCGATTCTTAAAATATCCGAAGAGCCCCCGGAGACAGGCCTTATTATTATGGTTTTGGAAAATCCTGATTCGCTTTTGCCAACTTTACAATCCAGGTTCCAGAAGATTTACTTCGGCAGGGCCACTTCAATAGATATCAAAAACCATCTTATGAAAACCATGAAGCTGGGAGAGAAAGACGCCGCTAAAATAGCGAGTCTCTCTTTCGGCAGAACCGGTAGGGCTATCTCTGTAGCCACCAGCGATGAGTGGAAGTCTTTGAGCAAAAAAGCAAGGCATTTCTTAGTAGACGGAAGCAATTCTGTGGCAATAATCAAAGAGATGTCCGACGCAGACAATAAGCATAAAATTAAGCCATTTCTGACCGAGATTATTTCACAAGCCTGCGGTAATCCAGAAAAGAACTACCTTCTCTTAAAATCAATTATGAAGAGAATGACATACTTAGGAGACTTTAACGTCAATAAAAGGTTGCAGCTGGAAGCGGGACTAATATGGAAAATCTAAAAGAATTTCAAAACAGAATAGACGCACTCTCAAGTTCTTTTAAGGAAGCAATTTCTATTCTCAGAACCAACCGTCCCTCTCCGAGGATAGTAGAGAATATTTATGTTAACTATATGGAACAAAATACGCAGATTAAACAGCTCGGCAGTATTACGGTTGAAATGCCTCGTGACATTATTATCACTCTTTGGGATAAGAGCCTTGTGCCCATAGTTGCTAAGGCCATTGAAACAGCCAAATTAGGCTTAAGTGTGTCTGCTCTAGGAAACATGGTCCGTGCCAAACTTCCGGAACTGACCACCGAGAGAAGAGACGAGATTATTAAGCTTGTTAAATCTACCGCCGAGGAAACTAGGATCAAGATGAGGCGTCAAAGAGACGATGTTAATAAATCCATATCTACCGAAATAGATAAAGATCTAAAGTTCAAAACGAAGAATGACTTACAAAAAAGAGTGGATCAGTTCAACGACAGTATGGACCGCCTTATAGAAGATAAGATTAAAGACTTATCGTCTTAATGATTACTCTACTGACAGTCATAATTTTTCTTGCCATACTTATAATCGGCCATGAACTCGGTCATTTTTTTACCGCTAAGTATTTCGGACTTAAAGTTGAGGAATTCGGTTTCGGTTTTCCACCCAGACTCTTTAAGAAAAAAATCGGCGACACTACCTATACCATTAACGCTATCCCATTTGGTGGATTCGTGAAGATCCACGGCGAAGATAGTCTGGAAGGCAACGCAGAGCCCGGAAGCTTCCAGAATCTGTCTCTTTTTAAAAAGGTCATCATTATAGCGGCTGGAGCTTTTATGAACTTCATAATCGGTTGGTTCGCTATTACCGGAGTATTTCTGATTGGCACTAATCCGTCTGTAGTCGTGGGACACGTGGCAGAGAACAGTCCCGCGGCTTCTGCAGGTCTTATGTCCGGGGACAAAATCAAAGATTTTTCTAAGATAGAAGATCTTGTTACTTTTATTAATAACAATAAAGGCAAGGCTACTAACTTAGAAGTGATTAGGGGAGATAAAGAGATGCCAATTAGCATCACTCCCAGGCTCAATCCTCCTGCCGGAGAAGGACCAATAGGAGTTTCTTTAATTGAGGGAGGTATACCTAAAGAGGGTTTCTTTAGTTCTCTAAAAGACGGCTTCACAACGTCAGTTGAACTCTTAGGGCTCATCTACAAAAGTATTTATTCACTTTTTGCGAGACTATTTGTAGGGGACATGGGCGTGACTTCTCAGTTTACCGGTCCAATAGGTATCTTCGGCTTTATAGATGCGGCAGGACGTCTAGGTTTCGCCCATTTACTTCAAATCCTCGCTATAATCTCCTTGAATCTGGCGGCTTTGAATATTCTTCCTTTCCCGGCTCTTGATGGAGGCAGGCTATTATTTATAGTTTATGAAAAAGTTTCCGGAGGCAGATTAAGTAAAAAAGTAGAATCAATGAGTCATCTTGTTGGTTTCGCCATTCTCATCGTTATTATGGTGCTGGTCACAATTAAGGATATAATCAATCTAGTTTAAACCTATGAAACAAAGCGAATTATTTGTTAAAACTCTAAGAGAGGCCCCTAAAGACGAAGAGTCAGTTAACGCCAAGCTTCTCATCCGGGCAGGATTCATAAATAAAACGATGGCCGGTTCTTACTCATACTTGCCATTAGGGCTTCGTGTTTTAAGGAAGATTGAAGCGGTTGTGAGAGAAGAAATGAACGCTATCGGCGGTCAAGAAATATTAATGTCTATGCTTCATCCTAAAGCTCTCTGGGAAACTACCGGGGGTTGGGATAGCATAGATGTTCTTTTCAAAGTTCCTAGCCGAACCGAAAAAGAGTACGCCCTGGGCCAGAGCGAGGAAGAGTTAGTGACTCCGCTGGTTTTAAAATACGCCACCACTTACAAGGATTTACCTCTGGCTGTTTACCAAATTCACTGGAAGTTCCGTGATGAGCTTCGGGCTAAGTCGGGCGTTCTGCGAGGTAGGGAGTTCCTGATGAAAGATATGTACAGCTTCCACGAAACCCAGGAAGATTTTGATAAGTTCTATGCCAAAACCAAAAAATCTTACCTTAAGATATATAAACGTCTTGGCTTAACCGCTAAGGTAACTGAAGCTTCTGGGGGCAGTTTTAGCGACAAGATATCTTATGAGTTTATGGTTATCACCGATGCCGGGGAAGACGATATTTTCTACTGCGACAAATGCGAATTTTGCGTTAATTTTGAGATAGCTAAAGTTCGTTTGGGCGAAACTTGCCCTAAGTGCGGTCGTGGCGTTTTACATCAAGCTAAAGCCTCTGAGGTTGGTAACGTCTTTGACTTGGGCCAAAAATATGGCAAAGATTTCGGTCTGACTTTCACTGATAATAAAAACGAAAGGAAACACCCAATTATGGGTTGTTATGGTATAGGCGTCACAAGACTTATTGGGGTAATAGTAGAAAAATATCACGATGACAAAGGTATTATTTGGCCGGAAAGCGCAGCTCCTTTTAAAATTCATCTTTTGAGATTGGCTGACCAGAAGTCTAAAGCCGGCAAGCTCGCAGATAAAATATATAAAGACCTTCTTGCGGAGGGTTACGAAGTTCTTTATGATGAACGGGTTGTTTCGGCGGGAGAAAAGTTTGCCGATGCAGATTTGCTCGGCCTTCCTTACCGTTTGGTGGTAGGCGATAGGAACGGTGAAAAAATTGAGGTCAAGAAGAGAAACGATAAAAAAATTAAATTAGTAAGCTATGGGACTCTTAGACAGATTTTATAAAAACGTTGGCATAGACTTAGGCACGGCCAATTCTCTGGTTTATCTCCAGGGACAGGGGATAACGGTTAACGAACCTACTCTTGTAGCCGTTAACATCCGCACTAATCAGATTTTAGCCATCGGCCACGAGGCTAAGAAAATGTTGGATAGAACCCCGTCTCACATCAGCCTCATTAAGCCGCTTATGGCTGGTGTTATTTCGGATTTCGAAACTACCCAGGAGATACTTAAATATTTTTTAAGCAAGGCTAACTCCGATGGTTTTATGCCTAGGTATCATATGGCGGCTATTAGTGTTCCGTCTAACCTGACCGAAGTAGAAAGAAAATCTGTGGAAGACGCCGTAATCTCGGCCGGAGTTTCTAAGGTGCTTTTAGTAGAAGAATCAATAGCGGCGGCAGTAGGTGCCCGCCTGCCAATGGAAGAAGCTACAGCGAACATGGTTATCAATATCGGCGGTGGTACATCAGAGATTGCCATAATATCGGTAGGAGGAACGGTTGTTTCTAGGAGTCTTAAAATAGCGGGTCAGAGATTGAACGATGATATTATGAGATTTGTCAGAGAAGAATTTAAACTTCTCATAGGTGAACCAACTGCCGAAAATCTTAAGGTTAATATAGGTTCAGCCATCAATATGGATGAAAAAATGGAAATGGCGGTTCGCGGCCGAGATATCACGAGCGGTTTGCCTAAAGAAATCATTGTTAAAGGCACCCAAGTTAGAGCTGCAATATCGCGATCTCTCAAGATTTTAGCCGAAGAAGTTAAACTAGTCATAGAAGAGGCTCCTCCGGAGTTGGTTGGCGATATTTTAGAGAAAGGCATTCATCTTTCCGGTGGTGGTAGTCTTTTAAAAGGCTTGGATAAATATATAGAAAAGGAGATCACCGTGAAAACAGACGTTGTAGATGATCCATTAACATGCGTTGTGAGGGGTCTCGGCATTATTATAGAAAATCTTCCTAAATACCAATTAATACTTTCCAACCAAGAAAAGCCTAAGCCGGTTAACCTATGAGATATCTTTACACCACCGCTCTACTTTCTCTCATCTTTACTCTTTTTGCTTACGGCCGTTTCACAGATCTAAAGTTTGCCGGCAGTTCAATTTTGGAAGATGTTTTAACTGTCCTTACCCCAGGAGAGAGTCTTAAATCACAAGTTTACGAACTTACCAAAGAAAACAAGTCCTTGAAGGCCGAGATTTCGGGAGCTGTTAATATGGGAAGTAACGGCATAAAGGTTTATTCAACTTACCCATTTAACGGTACGAGAGATATTAGTATTGCGGCGGGGAAGAAAGACGATATTCAATCTGGAGCCATAATTACTTTCGGTTCCAAAGTTTTCATAGGTAAAGTAAGCCAAGTTAACAATTCCACTAGCATTGTAAAAACTGTTTACGACCCTGGTTATCAGGTAGCGGTCAGGATTGGGACTAAAGAAGTTGACGGACTTTTCAAAGGTGGTTTGAATCCAATCGTAGATCTTATTAAAACTGACGCCGACATTAAAGAAGGAGACGAAATAATAACAGCTAGCCCCAATTTGCCTTACGGGCTTTTTATCGGTACCGTTAAAAACATTACCCAAGTTCCGGGAGCTCCCTTTAAGCAGACGAAAGTTGAACTGGGAGTAGAACTAAGCTCATTACGAGATGTTTCGATTTATCGCTAGTGTTTTTATTGTCACCGTTACCTCGCTATTCCAGCTTTCCAACTATGCCCTCATAGGAGGCATAAAGCCGAATATAGCGCTCGCTTTACTTATAGTTCTCTCCTTGATTTATACCAGTTGGACAAAGCGGGCGCTTTTAATATTTGTCTCGGCCGTTATCTTGAAGTTCGGCAGTGGCTTTGATCTGCAAAATGCCGTTTTTATAATCACGTCTGTCCTAAGTATGGGAGCGGTAAATAGGTTACCTTTCCATAAATTAACCAATGCTATTTTAGCTCTTTTAGTCTCAACTTTAGCCATTAATTTGGTCCACTTCAGCCCAATTGTTTTTGCTGCGGAAGCATTTTACAATCTAGCCTTGTTCCTCTTATTCTTTGCGATACAGAGATTATGGCAAGAAAGATAAACCGCAAGATAGTTGATTTTGATGAGGCTATTTCTGATAGCATCACCAAAGAATTCGGCCTAAAAGAACTTCCACTCAAAAGCCGCGTCTTCACTGCCGTTTTATTAGTGGTTGGCCTTTTAATTGGAGGTGCAGCGGTAAGGGTTTTAATCTTAGGGGGGCTAGACTATGGGCATTATTTAACGTTAGCATCCGGGAACGTTAATAAAGAAACGCGAAGCGTAGCGCCACGTGGACTTATTACCGACCGTTATGGCAAACAACTGGTTGCTAACAAACCTGTTTTTAATGCGAGGCTTCAGATACCGGTTATGATAAAAAACGGCGAAGAGGATATGGTTCTTAATACTTCTACAACACTCTTGGGTTTACAGCGTGAGGATGTCGTTAAATTAATTTCTAAAACTAATATTGAAATCTACCCTGATATTATTTTAAGCCGAGATATAGGCACTAAGGCTGCCATAGATTTGAAAAGTCTCGACCTCCAGTCCATCTATATTGAAAACGGCTATAAAAGACAATACGCCAGCATCTCTCTGGCTCATGTTCTCGGGTTCGTAGGTTTTAGTGATGTGGATAATTCTTTTAAGGGCAGGACCGGCTTAGAGGCTTATTACGACGGTGTCTTAAGGGGGCAGGACGGGCAAACTATTACTTATAAGAATGCTCGGGGAGAAACTCAGGGTACAGAAATGGTCAGCGAGCCAAAGCAGGGGGATGAGTTTAAAACTACTATAGATTTTGATCTGCAGGAATATTTTTATAAGAGTATGTTGAAAGGCCTTAACTCCATTGGAAAAACTTCGGGCGTAGGCATTGCTATCAATCCGCTTACCGGAGAAGTTTTAAGTCTTATTAGTCTTCCTGCCTTTGACCCAAATAATCTCTCTGCGCCTCTCTCTGGCGCCAACAAACCATTTTTTAATAGAGCAGTCTCTGGAGTCTATAATCCTGGTTCAACTATCAAACCTATTCACGCCGCAGCTATTTTAAAAGAAAATATAGTGTCTTCTACCAAACAAATTCTTTCTATAGGTTATATAGAGATACCCAATCCGTATTTCCCCGACAAACCAAGCCGTTTTTTGGACTGGAGGGCGCATGGCTGGGTTGATCTCTACTCGGCCATTGCCAGATCTTCAGATGTCTATTTCTACGAAACAATAGGTGGTTTTGAGGGCTTGAAAGGGTTAGGCATAGACAAGCTGAATGATTATTGGAGGAAATTTGGTCTAGATAAAATTACCGGCATTGATTTACACAGTGAATCTTACGGTTTCCTGCCTAATTCAGCAGAAAAAGAAATCCGCAGCGGTACGCCCTGGAGAGTCGGTGATACTTACAACATTTCCATAGGTCAAGGAGATATATCTCTAAGCCCATTGCAACTGATGAATGGCATTGCGGCGATTGCTAATGATGGCCCGGTTTACGTGCCTCACCTTAAACAAGGTAACTCTAAACAATTACTGGATCTCTCTGATTTGGCCCCGCAATTTACAGAAGTAAGGAAGGGGATGGAAGACGCAGTCTCTAAAAGTTACGGCACCGCTAATGCACTTTCTACATTGCCAATTAAGGTGGCGGCTAAGACTGGTAGCTCTCAAGTAGAAAATAATACTAAAACCAACGCTCTTTTTATCGGTTACGCGCCGGCTCAAAATCCGCAGATAGAAATTTTGATCCTTGTTGAAGACGCCAAAGAGGGTAGTTTGAATGCTATCCCAATAGCTAAGGATGTTATGTGGTGGTATTATGAAAACAGAATCAGAAATAAACAATGAAAGGTAGCGAATTAAGACAAGATTTAGTTTCGGGAGATTGGATATTGATTGTTCCCGGCCGCGCGAGAAAACCTAAAGAATTAAGGCGTAAACCTAAACCTCGGAAGAAGCCTAAACAAAGTTGTCCTTTTGAAGACCCTCAGAGATCCGGGAATGGTCCGATCATGGCTGTTTATGACAGAGGTGGACATCTCGTGGACCCGAACTCAAAAAATTGGGGGTTACAAATATTCCCCAATAAATATCCGGCAGTTTCTCACAGTCGAGTTGAACCGGAAGTCAGAAAAAAGGGCCCCTATTTGTTTATGAAAGGGGTGGGGCATCACGATCTTCTCGTAACCAGGGATCATAATAAAAACTTTCCAAAACTTTCTAAACTGGAAGGTTATACGGTTCTTAAGGCGTTCCAGAATAGATATCTGTCACTGCTTGAATCCTATGATGTGGCTTACGTCTCTATGTTCAGTAACTGGGGAGAGAAAGCCGGCGCTTCCATTTATCATCCTCATTACCAACTTTTAGGAGTGCCCATCATACCGCCAGTTGTAGAACACTCCCTGAAAGGTTCAGAAGTTTATTTCAAAAAAAATGGAGAGTGTGTCTATTGTACGGAAATAACAATGGAACTTCACGACAAAAAGAGAATAGTTTTTGAGAACGCCTGCGTTGTCGCTTACGCGCCCTTTGTTTCTAGGGTTGAATTTGAAATTAGGGTCTTTCCTAAAAGTCATATTCCTTTCTTTGAAGAGACTCCGGATTCAATTCTATTATGCGTTTCCGAGGCCCTCCAGAAAGTCTTAAGAGGGCTTGAGGCATCTCTTAATTTTCCTGATTACAACTTCTTCGTCCGTACAGCTCCAACTAAAAACAAAAAATCCCACACACATTTCCACTGGTATATAGAAATTCAGCCTAAGCTGAATATCTCGGCTGGTTTTGAATTAAATACCGGCATAGAGGTTAACGTAGTTCCTCCTGAAGATGCTGCTAAGCTTTTAAGGCGTTATGTTTGAAGCCATAGTAACCACGGTTTCCAGCTTCATCCTGGGAGTTATTTCTTATTCCGGTTATTGGGGTATTTTTATTTTGATGGTCTTAGAGAGCGCCAACATTCCGGCTCCTTCCGAAATCATTATGACCTTTTCTGGTTTCCTGGCCTCTTCGGGGAAATTGAATTTTTGGGCAGTGGTTTGGGTGGCCACTTTCGCCAACCTCATCGGCTCTATTTTAAGCTATTGGTTGGCCCGCCACTACGGCCGCGAAGGAGTCAATTTTTTAATTAAGATTTATGTCCTTGATGACGATGACGTGGTTTTAGCCGAAAAGTGGTTCAATCGTTTCGGTCTGGCCTCTTCCTTTATAGGCCGGCTCTTGCCTATTGTCAGAACCTTCATCTCTTTGCCGGCTGGCCTCTTTAAGGTGAATTTCTGGAAATTCTCCGTCCTCACTCTTTTGGGTTCTTTTATTTGGTGCCTAGCCCTCACTTCGGTGGGCTATTTGGCTGGAGAAAGTTGGGAAACCGTGGAGCCATATTTTAGAGCTTTTGATGGCGTTATAGTGGTTGTGGCTATCATCATCATCTCCTGGCTAGTTTATCGTCGTCTACACAAAGTGTTAAGATAAAAAGTATGCGGAAGCTCATAATAGCCAACTGGAAATCCAATCCCACAGATGTTAAATCGGCTATTAAACTTGCCAAGGCGATTGACGACAAAAACGTTATTATAACCCCTCCATCTCCTTTTTTGGAATCAGTTGGTAAAGTTTTAAAATATTCTTCACTCGGCGCTCAAAATGTTTTCTGGGCCGACGGACCATATACCGGTGAAGTTTCAGCCACTGACTTGAAGTTGATGAAGGTTAAGTATGTCATCATTGGCCACTCAGAGAGAAGGAAGAATCTTAAGGAAACTGACAAAATGATCAATCTTAAAATTAAAGCGACTCTTAAGGCCGGATTAAAAGCTGTACTTTGTGTTGGAGAACCAGCGAACATCCGTAGAAAAGGCATAAAGAAAGCAAAGGATTTTGTAAGAAGCCAGTTAAATAAAGATTTAAAAGGTACCCATAATTTATTACTCAATCCGCAAACTGGCGGACTAAATTCTCGATTAATTGTTGCTTACGAGCCTGTCTGGGCTATCAGTACCTTCAAGGGAGCTAAGCCAGATACCCCGGAAGAAGCATCCTTAATGATAAGCTTTATCAAAAAAACACTCTCCAAGATTAAACCTAAAGTTATTTATGGAGGTTCGGTTAATGCCGGTAACGCTAAAGCTTTTCTATCACAGCGTGTCATAGATGGAGCCTTGATTGGGGGGATGAGTCTTAAGCCGCTTGAGTTCAGGAGGGTAATTAATGATATAATGTAAGTATATGAAAGAAATTGATTTTTATCAGATTTTAAAAAGTGTCCTCATGGTCGTTGTTATAATGGCCATACTCATATGGACGTATTTGGCTTTCCAGTGGGGAGATTCTCTCTACCCCGCGAGAAGCATAACAGTAAGCGCCGAGGGAAAAACAACAGTCTCTCCAGATATCGCTAAACTTTCTTTCTCGGTAATCTCCGAAGGCAACAACCCTAACGCGCTTGAGACTAATAACGCTAGAAAAGTAACTGCTGCCGTAGATTACGTTAAAAGTCAGGGAGTAGACGACAAAGATATCAAGACTTCAAATTACAGCCTCTCTCCTAAGTACGCCTACAACGACACCACCAAGAAAAATTATATAGACGGATACACTATGACCCAAACCACTTCGGTCAAGGTCAGAGACTTGAATAAAGTCGCTGATATTCTTGGCGGCCTGTCGGATAAGGGCGTTAATGAAATAGGTTCGGTGACTTTCACTGTTGATGACCCGGACAAATACCTGGATCAGGCGAGAGCTGATGCCTTTAATAAGGCTACGGCCAAGGCAAAACTGATGGCGGAGGTTAATCACGTAAAAATTGTGAGAGTCACTAATTTCTATGAATCTCAAGGTGGCCCTATCCCTTATTACGGCTCCTACGACAAGGGAGGAGCCTTGGGAATGGAAACTTCGTCCTTCGCGCCAAGTATTTCTGCTGGAAGCAGCGATTTAACAGTTCAAGTTAGTGTTACCTATGAAATTAAATAAGAAAGAATTAGCTGTTAAGGTTTTTGTGATTATCTTTGTTTTTATAATGATAGTTTCGCTTAGCTTCCCGTTCTTGGTATGACCCACAGTCTTGTCGGACAGATAACCAGATTTGGAGTTGTCGGAATTATTAACACCGGCATTGATTTCACCATCTTTAATGTCCTTATTTATACAACCGGTACTTACTCGGGGTCTTGGCTTTTGGTTTTTAATACCGTTTCCTTTGGTATTGCTGTAATCAATAGTTATTTCCTCAATAAGTATTGGGCTTTCGGTACGGGTGGCTCCGTGCAAACCACCGAGGTTTTCAGGTTTCTGACAATCAGCCTTATAGGCCTAGCCCTTAACACATTGATTGTCTATATCTTAGGAACGTTCTTTATTCTAAGCTTCCGGCTTTCGGCCTCGGCCCCCTTCACCGAGCTGGCCGCTGGCCTATGGGATAACTTGGCTAAATTGGCCGCCACAGCGGTATCTCTCGTTTGGAACTTCATTGGTTACAAGCTCTTTGTTTTCAAGAGCCGTTGACTTTTAATGAAAAATAGCGTATAGTACTCCCAGAGTGAGTGATTAGCAATCCCTAGTAATTCGTTACCGAGGATTGTCACTAAAATTTGTTGGTTTAAGCCCCTTCTTCGGAAGGGGTTTAAATTTTGTCTTAGTTAATGTAATATGTAAATATCAAAAATCAGAATGACAGATTAAAATGTTTAAATCATTATTAAATTTTACACTTTGATTTTTAAACTTTAAATTCGTCAAATGACATATCTTTTAAGAGTCAGCTTGGACATAGAAGAAAGCCACCCAGGCAAATCTCTGCGTTTTGGCAAAGCTGTTCAAGCCATTAAAGTTTTCAATAAAAATGGAGCTAAGGTTGTAATCCTGGCTCATCTCGGGCGTCCCGATGGTTATGATAAAAAACTTAGCCTGAAGAGATTCCAGAAACCTCTGGAAGCATCTTTAAAAAAGAAGATTGTTTTTCTCACAGGACAGGATTTGGCATCAGATTCTTTATCTGTAAAGGCGTCTTATCCGGGCGCAGTTTTCCTAATGGAGAACCTTAGGTTTAACCCGGGAGAAACGACTAATGACGCCTCTTTTGCTAAAACACTAGCTGGCCTTGGAGATAAATATATTAACGATGACTTTGCCACCGCCCACCGTGAAAACGCATCTAACGTAGGGATAACTAAGTTTATTGAAGGCAGTGTCGGCCCAACGCTCTCGGCTGAAATAAATAATTTAAACTTGGTCCTGAAGAAAACTAAGAAGCCATTCATTCTTATAATCGGCGGAGCTAAAGTGTCGGACAAAATAGCCGTTATTAAAAACTTAATCGCTAAAACAGATTACGTTATCTTGGGTGGTGGAGTCGCTAATACCTTTATAAAAGCGGGGGGCCGTGAAATTGGCAATTCTATTTTTGAGCCTCATATGATCCCGGTTGCAAAAGAGCTTATTAAAAACAAAAAAGTCTTAATTCCTTTGGACTTTGTTAGAAACAGAAACAAAATAACCGACATCGGTCCTGAAACAGCTCGCTACTTCACATCCGTCATTAGTCAGGCCAGAACCATAATCTGGGGCGGGCCTATGGGCTTGTTTGAGGACAAGAGATATTCAGGTGGAACCAAGGCCGTCTGGAGGGCCATTTTGGCTAACCATAGGGCCTCCGTAGTGGTCGGAGGCGGAGAAACAACAGCTTCTCTGAAGCTGGTTCAAAAGGGGTGGAAAACTTCTAAAAATATCTTTCTTTCTACCGGAGGCGGAGCCATGTTGGACTATCTTGGAGGCGACAATCTTCCGGCTCTAAAGGCTCTTAAAATCCAGAAATAACTCTAGTATTCTTATGTCTAAACGGAGTATAAATAAATATTACGCCTATCTAATACCTTCAACTAGAGAGAAGGGGATTAAAAACAGTTGGACTGATTGTAAAAAGAAAGTTGAAGGAGTAGTAGGTGCCAGATACAAGGGTTTCGCGACTCGTGGAGAAGCCGAATTGTGGCTGGATCAAGGCGCCACTTATGAAGTTAGGTCCAAGCATAAAAAGAATCTTAGCAAAGGGGTTTATTTTGATGCCGGTACGGGCTTCGGTAAGGGTGTAGAAATCAGCGTGACCGATGAAGGGGGGAACAACTTACTGCATCAAGTAATCCCCGCTAAAGGTATTAACCATCGCGGGAAGCATTGGGTTTTCGCCAAAGGAACAACTAATAACTTCGGGGAATTACTGGCTTGTAAGTATGCTCTCCAAATAGCCAAAAAGCACAAAATAAAGCACATTTTTGGAGACAGCAAGCTAGTCATAGACTATTGGTCTTCGGGTAAAATTAAGAAAGATATGGCTGAAGCGACTAAAGAGTTGGCTTATGAAACGGCTAAGTTAAAAAGAGTTTTTGAAAAATCAGGCGGAGTGATAGGGCATATTCCCGGGGGAGACAATCCGGCTGACCTTGGCTTCCATCGTTAACCCAATTAAGGTAATGGGATTACTTCTAAGTATAGAATCGGCTATATATTGACAAATAGTCTTATTTATGGTATAAAGAAAGTATCCTGTACTTTATTAGGATTTTAAGTACAGGACATAAGGTCGAGAAATCCTAGAATTATTAATTAACATAATCTCCTCGCTGAAACTCTCGTAGTGTAAGGCCAGGACGACAAAGTTATGCAAAAGTTCTTTTCCTCTCGCAGTGCCCAAGTGATTGCTGGCGTCTTGCCCGCTTTCATTCTTGGAGTATTGCTCAACAGCGCTATCGTCACCGCGATGACTCCGAAGCTCTACAACACCCTCACCGGTGGCGTAGGTCTCTTTGTTCTCATCGTTATGTGTGTCGTAGCAGTGTTCGTAGGTCTCGTGCTCTATGTGCGAATAACCCGCCCGTGGAATAATAACCCGGGCCAGCAACGCTAATACGTTGCTAACTGTTCTTTCGCGGGATGATTCCCGCATATCAAAGGCGGCGTACCATATGGATCGCCGCCTTTTACTTTTTGTTTAAATACAAACTATTTGATTTTAAATCCGTTTTGTGTTATAAAAATTTCGGCAATTCAGATAATAGCTTATCTTTACTTCTCCTAATCAGTATTGACCGTTCTTTATATACTTTGGAGCAAAGATAAGAGGAAAGTCCGGACACCCCTGTCCGCCGATGAGGCGGATAGCAGCTCTGTAGCGGATAACATCCGTCAGGCGAAAGCCGAGAGGTGCGAACAGAAACGCCCTGAGAGAAATCGAGGGGAGGCCCGATCCCAACGTAGACGGCCTATCTCCACATAGGGATAAGAAGGTGGAGGTGAAACGCGCTAAATCCTTATTGGGTGCAAAGCCGTGTCCGCCGATGAGGCGGAAGTGCCGCTTGAGTCCGCGAGTAATCAAGGACCCAGATAAATTATTATCTCGTCCTGCAATAATGCAGGATCAGACAGAATCCGGCTTACGAATTGCCTATATCAAAAACACCCGCCTTAGGCGGGTGTTTTTGTTTTTCTTTATCTACTGGTAAAATAAAGAAACCATGTCAGATTATTATAAACCTCAAAGAACTAGGGGGCTCTTTGATCCCTCCTCGGATGAACCCTTTACTGTAAGCCGTACAGGCATAGATCTCTTCGTCCAATGCCCACGCTGTTTCTATTTGGATAAACGCCTGGGTACGGCTCGTCCGCCTGGATATCCATTCAGCCTTAACAATGCTGTAGATACCCTTCTCAAAAAAGAGTTTGATATTCATCGGGCTAATGGCTCAACGCACCCGCTTATGAAGCATTACGGCATTGATGCCGTTCCTTTAGCTCATGAAAGAATGGACGAATGGCGTGACGCCAGAATTCGCGGTATTAAATATTTGCATCAGCCAACCAATCTTTTAATCAGAGGAGGAGTTGATGACGTTTGGGTAAGTCCCACGGGGGAGTTGTATATCGTGGATTACAAGGCCACGTCTAAAACTAAAGAAGTCACCTTGGACGAAGAGTGGCAGGACGGTTATCGCCGCCAGATGGAGATTTATCAATGGCTATTTCGTCAGAACGGTTTTAAAGTTTCCAGTATAGGTTACTTTGTTTACTGCAACGGTAAAACAGATAGAGAGGCCTTTGATGCCAAATTGGAGTTTGATATTAAAGTAATCTCTTACGAAGGGAATACCGATTGGATAGAGAAAACCATCAAAGATGTTAAAAAATGTTTAATGTCCGAGACAATCCCCGGCGAAGGCAAGGATTGTGATTACTGCGTTTATACAGCAGCAAGAGCTGAACACGAAAAACTTAAGAAATTATCAAAGAAAAGTGGAGGAGTGAGCGAAGATAAGCTTTTTAGTTTCTGATATTTTATAGTACAGCAAAATTAACTATTACTACCAGCGACGTATCCGGTAGTCCAGGCGAGTTGCAGACTGTAGCCGCCGGAAGGACGATCAATATTCAAGACATCGCCAATAATGTACAGATTTTGTAATAGACGGGATTGCATAGTCTTAAAATCAACTTCTTCCAAAGCCACACCGCCAGAAGAGACAATGGCATAATTACCGCCCAACAAACCCTTAACGTTAAGCGGGACAGCCTTAAATAGCTTAACTAATTTTACTCTATCTTCGCGCCTAACGCTGTGATTTGGCGTGTCGCCATCAAGTTTAGCGAGTTCTAACATGGATGAAACAAACGCCGACGGAATGAATTTGTTTAAAATATTCTTTAATTTCTTATTGCTTTCAGCCGTCAAGAGTTCCTGGAGTTTTTGTTTAAGTGCGCCTTGGTCAAGGCTAGGGAATAAATCCAGCTCTATGGTCACCTTGCCGTACTGCAAGAGCTCGCCGATTCCTCTGCTCATATTTAAAATTGTCGGACCGCTCACGCCAACATGGGTAAAAAGCAGTTTACCTTTCTGAACTTCATGGCGCTGCCCGTTCTGCAACGTTGTAAGTTTAATATCTTTAAGCGTTACCCCGCTTAGTTTTTTAGCCCAGGCATCCTGCAAAGTTACAGGCACAAGCGTTAAGTCGTTATCTATAATCTTGTGCCCATTTTTCTTAAGCCAAACAAACCCATCGCCGGTTGAGCCAGTTTCTGGCCTAGAAGTACCGCCGGTAGCCACGATGCATGAGTGTGTAAGTATTTCTGCTTTGCCATTTTGCCCAGGTAGGTTTTTGAGACGGATAATAATACTCCCAGCCTTACTAGTGGAGATGTTAGCTACAGCAGCATTCGTTTGTATTCGTACGCCGCCATCTTTCATATAGGTAACTAGTACATCCCAAACTGACTGAGCTTTATTAGACGTAGGGAAGATTCTCTCTTCTGCTTCTTCTTTCGTGCTCAAGCCGCGTTTATTGAAAAACTGGATGGTCTCTTTTGCTCCAAACTGCGAGAAGGCCGAAAAAAGAAACTTTCCACTGCCCTTATACTTCGCAAGCATCGTTCTGACCTCAGGCTTGTTATTAGTTAAATTACATCTTCCGCCACCGGTAATGAGAAGCTTTTTACCCAACGTTGGATTTTTCTCTAGTAATAGAACAGATCGTCCTAGTTCGGCGGCACGGCCCGCCGCCATCATCCCAGCCGGTCCGCCACCAATAACCACAACATCCCATAAATTACTTGTTTCTGCGTTTTTTCTCATATTCATAATATTACGGATATGGGTTACCCCATATTAAATATTTATTTTAATTTAAAAGAACTTATTCTTCTTTCTTTCCGTACTTAAGATCATATAAAGACTTTAACTATCTATCCATGAACCTCTTCTCATAAGCCAGCCTTAAATTATCATTCTCATTTAACCTGAAAGACATAGTAACTTTCGTCCCGTCTTTTTTGGTAAACACTAAAGTAGAGTTTTTGCCCAAATGAGCCTGTTTACTCACGTATTTAGCAACGCCTCCTTCTTTTTCCCGCACTATTCGTTTCGCCTCTTCGTCTAGTTTTTGATTAAGCTGTTCAAGGGTAATAGGAATGTATATTTTAGTAGGTTTATTCATTATTTTTGAATTATACCTCATTTTTACAACTTTATCCAGCACATTTTCACTATTGTAGTGATATAGTGTTTAGTGTGTATATTTCACGTAACGGGAAGTTTATCCGAACAGATATTTGGCATGAAGGGGAGTACCTAGACTTGTGGAGTGTTCCTCACTTCCTCTCTGGTATAACGTTGGCTCTCTCAATGCACTTTTTGGGATTTGCGACAGTCCCGACGTTTGTGGTTGCTTTTCTGTTATTTGTTACGTATGAGATGTTTGAGATTATTGTAAAAATCGAGGAGACGCGAATGAACCGCGTCCTTGATGTTGTTGTCGGTATGGTAAGCTTTATTCCGACATTTCTCCTCGCGCCGAGGCTCACTGTTTCACAAGCGTTAGTGCTGTTGGCGGTCGTTGGAATATCTAATGCCATATTAAGCTCCGTTGGTTGGTGGGAGTCCAAGAAGGCGGCAGTGTTTGAGGGTAGGTTGCGCGCCGAGATAGCAAAGCAAAAAATAGCAATGAAGAGACGCCGCAGTGAAAGGAAAAAAAAGCGCCACGAACGCCGTATGAAGAAATCTCTCTTAAACTAAAACTATGGATCTTACTAAGCGAACAATTGATAAGCTGTTTACGGAAGCCGACATACGAATAAACGGGAACCGCCCCTGGGATATTCGTATTCATAACGAGAATTTTTATGACTCGGTACTCATAGGTGGAAGCCTGGCATTCGGAGAAACCTATATGGCGGGCTGGTGGGATAGCGATAAATTGGATGAGCTGGTTGCGAGACTTTTTTCTAATAAGATAACAGAAAAGGTTCGCCTTACATCGGCTGACATTCTCCTTTTTATCAGAGCAACTTTTGGGAATCCCTGGAGAAAGAAAAACGCCTTCAAGGTCGGTCGCCGCCATTACGATCTCGGCAATGATCTCTTCAAGCGAATGCTTGATAAGCGGATGATTTACACCTGCGGCTACTGGAATGGCAATCCGCCGGCTGGCGGACTTGATGAAGCGCAAGAAGCGAAGTTTGATCTCGTGTGCCGCAAGTTGAACCTCAAGGTTGGACAGGAAATTTTAGATATCGGCTGCGGGTGGGGAAGTTTTGCTAAATTTGCGGCCGAGACATACGGCGTTCGCGTAGTCGGTATTACTATTTCAAAAGAACAGGTGAAGATGGGCCGTGAACTTTGTGAAGGGCTGCCTGTGGAATTTAGACTTGAAGATTACCGCGATACGAAAGGTACTTTTGACCATATTGTATCGCTTGGTATGTTTGAGCACGTGGGATATAAAAATTACCGAACTTATATGAAAGTTGCTCACGATCATCTGAAAGACGATGGCCTGTTTCTCCTGCATACAATCGGTGGTACCGTTTCTAAGATCCACACTGACCCGTGGATTAATAAATATATTTTCCCGGCTGGAATGATTCCGTCCATCGCGCAAATTGGTAAAGCGATAGAGGGAATATTCGTGATGGAGGATTGGCACAGCTTCGGCGCTGATTACGATAAGACGCTAATGGCGTGGTTTGAAAATTTCGACAGGAATTGGGGAGAGATCAGCGCGAAATATGGCGAAACATTCTATCGTATGTGGAAATTTTATCTTCTTTCCTGCGCCGGCTCTTTCCGCGCGCGAAATAACCAATTATGGCAGATTGTTTTATCTAAAGAAGGCATTCACGGTGGATATCACTCAATACGATAGAAGTACATAAGTAGTCTAGTTCCAGAAAAAACGCTGGCTGTCTGACATGCCTTAATAAACGCAGTGAGGTTTCTATTTACATTATCTAAACTACGCACTATATTTTAGATGTTTTGTTTTAATTAAGAAATGAAGCAAGTGATTAAAGAAGTTTGGGTTGAACTTAAACCATCATCAAAAATTTCCGATGAAGTTGGAGTATTTGTAGTACGCAATATTAAAAAGGGACAAAAAGTTTGCAGGTCGGAAGGAAGTGAAGAAGATTTTATGACAATGGATGAATTCACCTCTTTAACCCCAGAACTGCAAAGCAAGATTAAGAGATTCACGGCTGGCAGGCCCGATGGGTTTTTGATGGAAGCAGGAGTGGATTTTAATGAGCTTGGGATATCTTATTTCTTTAACCATTCTTGTGAAGGCAATCTTGGGTTTGACCAAGACGGTGACTTTGTGGCAATGCGAGATATCCATAAGGGAGAAGAGTTATTCTATGACTATGGGCTACTGGAGGCTGACCCTGAGTTTTATTTTGATTGCCAGTGCGGCGCGTTTTCTTGCCGTAAGCAAATAACTGGACTCGATTGGCGCGATCCACGGTTCCAAAAAAAGAATTATAAATATATCTATCCTGATTTAAAACTACCTATAATAAAATGATTACCGAAAAGATAAGATTTCTCATACTTTCTTATGAGGGCTGTGCCAGCGACATAGCTTGGCAAATAACCAAAGAAGGACACGAAGTAAAGTACTATTGCGCAAGTAAAGACGACCAAGACGTAGGCGATGGGTTTTTCACAAAAGTTAAGGATTGGAAAGCCGAAATACCCTGGGCTGATGTAGTTGTATTTGATGATGTGTTTGGTTTCGGCAATACCGCTAGCCAGCTAAGAAAGGCTGGCAAATTAGTTGTAGGTGGCACTGCCTATACCGACCAGTTAGAGATGGACCGCTCTTTCGGTCAAAACGAGCTAAAAACTTTTGGCGTGCCTATACTTAATTATCAGGAGTTCACTGATTTTGATACTGCCATAGAATATGTCCGCACTAATTCCGGAGCTTATGTTATTAAGCCCAGTGGCGAAGCGCAGAATCACAAACAACTACTCTTTGTCGGGCAAGAAGATGATGGAGGAGACGTTATTAGAACTCTGGAGGCTTATAAAAGGGTTTGGGCAAAGAAAATAAAAGTATTCCAACTGCAAAAGAAGGTATCTGGAGTTGAAGTGGCTGTGGGAGCTTTCTTTAACGGAAACCGTTTTATTGCGCCGATCAATATTAATTTCGAACATAAAAACTTATTCCCGGGGAATGTCGGACCGACAACGGGAGAAATGGGTACCAGTATGTTTTGGAGTTCTCCTAATAAGTTATTTAACGCCACTCTCAAAAAATTTGAAGAAAAGCTCTCTTCTGAAAAATATGTCGGCTATATAGATTTAAACTGTATTGTAAACGGCAACGGCATTTACCCACTTGAATTTACTGCCCGTTTTGGTTATCCAACGATTCAGATACAACAAGAAGGAATGATGATACCGACTGGAGAATTCTTATATACACTTGCAAATGGAGTAGACTTTGAATTAAAAACTAAAAAGGGTTTCCAAGTCGGCGTGGGGCTCGTTGTTGCCCCATTTCCGTTTGAAGATAAGCGTATTTTTGACGCTTACTCAAAAGACGCAACTATAGTATTCAAAAAAAATAATCTGGATGGAGTTCATCTTTCTGAAGCACGAATTGTAAATGGAGAATGGGTGGTAGCTGGCTATACAGGTTACGCTTTGGTGATTGTTGGCACCGGGCAAACTATGAAACAAGCTCAACAGCAAGCCTACAGTCGAATTCAAAATATCCTTATACCTAATATGTATTACCGAACCGACATAGGTGACAGATGGATAGAAGATTCCGATAAACTGCACAACTGGAGTTACCTGCGTGAAGTCTAAGAGAGATAAGTTTGCTACTGGCTGCCGGACAGGGACTCGAACCCCAGTCTTCGCTTCCAGAGAGCGACGTCCTACCACTAGACGATCCGGCAATAAAGTAAAAAAACTTTAGCAAAAAAACGCTTATAAGTCCATTTAAATACCAATCAAATAATCGCTTTATTATAACTGGAGAAGGGGATAGGATTCTTACCCTCAAACTGTATTTCTTTCAGTTCCAACTTCCCGTTTCTGATGCCTGAACTCAAAAGTTTAGTTCTCTTGCCATCAATGAAGGTAAAAACTCCAGGCTCTGGATTCAATCCCTTAATCTTCCTGTTTGTTAAATCAGCCAATTGTCTATCTGCTCCACTCATAGCTTTCTTTAAGTCTTCAATATTCACCTCGCCATCTTCTGTAGAAAACTTCTTGGTGAAAGTCGCCTCCTCTTCGTTTTGCGCCTCTGGCTCAATATATCCATTGTTATATGCAGGCAAGGTTTTGACTAATAAGGCTCCAGCAAGACGAGCAAGTATATCCATGAGCTCTGTATAAATATGCGGCCTGTCCATTATGTAAGTAACACTGCCAATCATCGGACCGTGGTCCACTTTTTCGTCTATTAGGAATAACGTAACTCCGGTCGTTTCGTCTCCTTTTAAGATAGCCGACTGAATGGGGGATGCTCCCCGTAGTTTAGGCAAAAGTGAGGGATGGACACCGACAACTCCCTTGAGAGGAATATTTATGAGTTCTGGCTTAAGAATCTTGGAATAGGCGGCTACAACATAAAAATCAGCTCCGTAACTTTTAAGTTTAGCTAGGAAAGCATTATCCAAAACTTCTGGCTGAAGAATATCAATTTTAACGACGCTTTTTGTGACTATATCTTTAGCCGGCGGGGGAGTGATGATTTTCTTCCTGCCCTGTGACCTGTCCGGATTACAAACCAAGGCTAATGGCGGCATATCCGCTTCAATAAGTTTCTGGAGAATTGTTGCCGCGAATTCCGGCGTGCCAAAAAAAATATACTTCATACTACGATGTACTTTATATCACACACTAATATACTGCTATACTACATATCTAGTATACCATAGTGCTGATCAGCATTATAGTATACTTCTGCGCCAATTAAACGAGCATCTCTTAACTGACTTGTGGTGAGCCACATTGAATTCATTAATCTCCTGCTTGCAAGTAGGGAGTCGGCGTTGTTAATAACTTGTATGTTATTTGTTAAGATTATTTGCTATAATCCCCCCAAACTAAGGGAAGTATCAGCCGGCGGATGCATTATTTATTAACCAATGAAATTACTGAAAAAAACACTTAGAGAATATACTCGGGTTGGGGGCGTAGTAATCTTAGTAAGTTTATTAATCATAGGAAGTTTTAGTACACTTGCCGCATCAATTGAAGATAATTTAATTGAATTCTGGAACTTTGAAGCCAATAGTACTGGCTCGGTTCTTGGAATTACAGGTACTGATACGGGAAGCCCTACGTACTCTGTTGGTAACGGAAAAATCAATAATGGCGTAGGCCTAACGACTTCTCAAAGTATTGTGCTAGCTGATAACGCTGGATACGATTCAGCCAATAATCTCTCTTTCTCTTTATGGTTTAAAACTTCTGCCAACCCAACGAACCAAGCAGGTATCCAGCGAGGTTACGGCGGCGGCGCAGGAACAGTGGTTTGGGATATGTATATGCCTGGGTCTACTGGGAAATGGATTGTTACTTTCTTTGATAGCGCTGGAGCAAATATGGTTGGTCTTACATCATCCACTGCTATAAATGATGGGGTATATCGTCATATTGTTGTTACTTTTTCCCGAAGCGGGGCTACTAATACGGGAAAGTTGTATATAAACGGGGTGCTAGAAGATACTAAAACTTTAGGTGAAGGTGCTTTAGCGGGCTCTAGTACGGCTGGAATTTCAGTCGGCGTAAGAAGTGGTGTAACAAACTTTGCTGGTTCTATGGATTCATTCGGTTATTGGACAAGAACATTAACACAAGCAGATGTTGATTATCTTTATAACGCAGGGACAGGATTACAGTATCCACTTGCCTCCGCTCCAACCGTCACCACTCCAACAGTTGCCTCTATTACTTCTACCGGTGCCACACTAGGCGCCAATGTTACCTCTGATGGAGGCGTCACTATCACCGCCAGAGGCACATGCTGGGCAACAACGGTCGCTCCCACCACTAACTGTACTGCTGAAGGAGGCACCACCACAGGAGTCTTCACTCACGCCAGAACCGGCATGTCTTCAAATACTCTCTACTACTACCGAGGGTATGCCACCAACAGCGTTGGTACTTCATATTCTGCCGATGGGAGTTTCACTACTCTTGCAGTCGCTCCAACAGTTACTACCCCTACATCCGCTTCTGCCTCAAGTTCAGGTGCCACACTAGGCGCCAATGTTACTGCCGACGGAGGCGCGGCTATCACCGCCAGAGGCACATGCTGGGCAACCACAGCCACCCCAACCACTAACTGTACTGCCGAAGGAGGCACCAACACTGGCATCCTCACCTCTATCGGTACCATTGCCACTGGGTCATACCCTCGCGGCA